>DAOTTY010000021.1:0-14681 GCA_034437575.1 Anaerolineae bacterium
CTGCTGCCGCTATTCGCCTTACTGCAAACACCGCGCACGGCAAGGCGAATAGAGACGACCCCGAACCCCTACAGTGTTTTGGTGCCCATCAGCACGCCGTCTTCGCCCTCAATCGGGAAGGTGGCAAAGCCGAAGTTGTGCAAGAACTCCACTGAGCGGTTGTTCTTCACCAGCAGCTTGCCGAACACGCGCTCCACGCCTTCTTCCTTACCAATGTCGAGCAGCTTGCCCAACACGGCGGAGCCAACCCCCTGCTGCTGGAAGTCGTCGGCCACCAGCAGCCCGAACTCGGCCACCTCTTTCGTACCGCTAAGCATCGACAAGCGCCCGACAGCAATCATGCGCGGTTCCTCGCCGCTGGTGTCAATGGCTACCAGCGCAATCTGGCGGTCATAGTCGATGTAGGTCAGGTTGGCCAGCCGCTCGTGCGTGATGCGCTCTTCTAGCGGGAAGTTGTACATATAGCGCAGCTTAACCGTCTGCTCGCTCAGGCCCATGTGGAAGTCTAAGGCCATCGGTTCGTCTTCCGGGCGGATGGGCCGCAGAATGAGTTCGCGCCCGTCGCTGGTGGTAATCCTGGAGGTGTAGCGAACCGGGTAGGGGCGGATGGCCACCTGGGGCAGCGTGTCCAGGTCGGTGTCGTGCGGGTGCAGCACCACCCGCGCATCCAGCGCCACAATGCGATTGTCTGAGATGAACAGCGGGTTGATGTCCATTTCCTTAATCGAGGGGTTTTCCACGACAAGCTGGCTAAAGCGCACCATCACCTTTTCCAGTTGATTGCGGTCAATGGGGGCACGCCCACGAATGCCCTTGAGGACCTCACTGATCTTCGTCTGCTCGATCATGCGGCGGGCCAGCGTAGTCGTGAGCGGCGGCAGGCCCAGCGCCCGGTCTTTGAACACCTCAACCAGCGTGCCGCCCGCCCCGAACAGCAGCACCGGGCCGAACTGCGGGTCAAGGGAACTGCCCACGATGATCTCGTAGCCTTCATCCAGCTTAATCATGGGCTGCACGCTCACGCCGTTGAAGTCAGCGGGGGTGTACTTCTCGCCCACGTTCTTCTTAATTGTCTCGAAGGCCATGCGGACTTCTTCGGCGTTTTGCAAATTAAGCCGCACCCCGCCTACATCAGATTTGTGCGTGATCGTCTCTGAGTTCAGCTTGACCACAACCGGGTAGCCGATTTCATCGGCGGCGGTCATCGCGGCGTCGGCAGTGCCCGCCGTGACGGTGCGAATAATCGGGATGTCGTAGGCGGCCATCACAGCCTTAGACTCGGCTTCGGTGAGGATTTCGCGCTTTTGCTCGCGCCCTTCCTCCAAAATGCGCTGGGCGGTTTCGCGCTGGTAGCCGTCCTCGTCAGCAGCCGGGCTGGGCACTTCGTACAGGCCGCGCAGGTTGTAACTGTACTTCCACATATAGTTGAACAGGCGCACGGCCACATCCGGGAAGGCAAACGTAGGGATGCCCGCTTTCGTCAGGATTTGCGTGCCCTCAGCCACTTCAACGCCGCCCATCCAGCTTGCCAGCACGGGCTTATCGCCCAGGTTGGCATATGGCACCAGATACTCAGCGGTGCGGGTGGGGTCGGTCATGGCCTGCGGCGACAGCACCACCAGCAGGCCATCAGCATTGGGGTCACGCGCCGTGATTTCCAGCGTTTTGGCGTAGATTTCTGGCGTGGCGTCCCCCAGCAGGTCAATCGGGTTGGCGTGGCTCCACGCTTCCGGCAAAATCTCGTTGAGTGAGGCCATCGTCTGCTCGCTGATGATGGCCAGGTCGCCGCCATCACGGATGAGCGCGTCGGTAGTGAGTACGCCGGGGCCGCCCGCGTTGGTAAGGATCATCAGGCGCTTGCCTTTGGGGCGCGGCTGCTTGCTGATGACCTCTGCCGTGTAGAAAATGTCCGCGATGGTGTCTACACGCAGCACCCCCACCCGGCGGAAGGCCGCATCCAGCACTTCATCGCTGCCGGTAAGCGACCCGGTATGGCTGGCGGCGGCCTGCGCGGCGGCCTCGGTGCGGCCAGCCTTCACCACAATGATCGGCTTTTTAAGGGCGACCTCACGCGCAGCCGACATAAACGACCGCGCATCGCCCACCGTTTCCATGTAGATAACGATGGCTTTGGTGCTGGGGTCGTCGCCCAGGTAGTAAATCATATCGCCCCAGTCCACATCCAGCATGGAGCCGACCGACACAAACGCACTGAAGCCGATGTTTTCCTCAAAGCTGTAGTCCAGCACCGCCGTACACATGGCCCCACTTTGGCTCAGGAAGCCAATATTGCCCCGAAGCGCCATCGCCCCGGCAAAGGTGGCGTTCATCCCACCGACGGGGTTCATCACGCCCAGGCAGTTCGGCCCCACAATCCGCATACGGCCCCGCGCAATCGCCATAACCTGTGCTTCCATCGCTTCACCTTCGGGGCCGCGCTCTTTAAAGCCCGCAGAGATGATAATCGCGCCCTTCACACCGTTATCGACGGCTTCCTGCACCAGCGCGGGCACGGTTTGCGCGGGCGTAACGATGACAACCATCTCGACCGGGCCGGGGCAGTCGCTAATGCTCTTGTACGCTTTCACGCCCAGCACAAAATCGCGCCCTGGGTTAACCGGGTACACCACGCCACCGAACGGGCTGCTAATCAGGTTGTACAAAATCGTCCGCCCGACGGCGTTAGGGCGCTCCGTCGCCCCCACGACCGCTACACTTTTCGGTTTGAACAGCGCGTCCATGCCGATGCGGGCGTTGTACTCCAGTACGCTTTGTGTGTTTAAGGTCATATGCTCAACTTTCTCTCTCAACTAAGCTGAAGCCAACAGCGCCATTTGTAACATTTGCCACTCAAAAATTCACCTGATTGGCTAGCGCCTCCCCCAAGTCCAATAGAACCTTTATTTTTTACACGGCTTTTGCGTGATAGACTGTTACGGTATGTTACAATTTGTTACAGTGATTACAAAGTACAGAAACGGCACACATGCCGCTGCTAAAAGGGGAAAACCGAGATGAATGTACGTATTACGTGGACAGCCGAGCTGCCCAATACCGTCATCTGGAAGATTGAACCGACGTGGACAATGCACGACTACGAACGCGCTGTGGAAAGAACGCGCCGCATGGTGCAAAAGCGTGCCCCAGATGTGATTGATGTCCTCGTAGACATGACCGAAACGCTGACGGTGCCATCCAGGGCGTTGGGGGCGGTGGTGCGCTGTCACTTCGGCGATGGGCTGAGCGCCAACTACGGCGTCAGCGTGATTGTGTCGCAAAAGCCGATTGTGCAGGTGATTTACCCGGTGCTGGCGAAGGCCCCATCCACCCACAACCGCATCTACCTGGCCCGGACGATTGACGAGGCGCGGGTGGTTCTGATGCGGGCGCGGCAGTCACGGTTGTAGGGGTCATACACGCAGCGCAGCACGAAGGGCCGCCGCCGCCCGCGCCGGGTTACCGGCCAAGATGACGCTGCGGGTGGCATTGACCGCCACCCCGCGCCCACCAGATACCCACGCTTACAATTTACAATTGTGTTGTGCAGTTATGCCCCGTCACCAGGGCCAGCCACACTGATCGTCAGGTCGTCCACGTTGATGTAGTTGGCCGCTGCCGCCAGCAGATCATCCTTCGTCAGCGCCAGGATGCGGTCACGGTAGCTAAGCAGGTAGTCCAGGCCCAGGCCGTAGGTTTCTATACGCAGGATGATACTGGCCACACCTTCGTTGCTTTCCAGTTGCAGCGGCAGGCTGCCCGTGTAGTAGGACTGCACGTTGTCAATGTCCTCATCGCTGACGGGTTCGGTGGCGATGCGCTTGAACTCGTCAGTGATGTCTGCAATAGTTTCGTCCACGTTGGTCGGGTTCACGCCCGCAATGGCGTTCCACGCGCCAGGGCCATGACCGCCCTCCAGGCTGCTGCGGCTGTAGTAGGCATAGCCCTTTTCCTCGCGCACAACGGAACCGATGCGGCCCATCATGCCAAACTGACCTAACACACTGTTGGCCAGCACCGCCGCCTGATAGTCTGCTGCATAGCGTGACGGCCCGGCAAAGCCCATGTTGATGTCTGATTGGGTTTTGCCAGGGACGGGCGTGAAGACGCGCCGCACTTCGGCAACAGTGGGCCGCCCAGGGATTTCGGCCATGCCGGGTTGGTTAGCGTTAGACCAATCGCCCATTGCAGCCTGAACCGCGTCAATCACGGCGTTGGCGCTCACGTTGCCAACGATCACCATTACGGTGCCCTGCGGCCCGTAATAGCGATTATGGAACGAGCGCAGGTCATCCACGCTCAGGTTTTGCACGGTTTGCGGCGTGCCGGTGCTGCTGTAGTGGTAGGGGTGATCTGCCGGGTAGAGCGTTTCGTAAAAGGCCCGGCGGGCACGGTAGCGCGTGTCTTGCTGGTAGTAGTTGAGCGCGGTCAGGGTTTCACCGCGCAGGCGCTCCACTTGCTCTGATGGAAAGGACGGGTTCCGCATCACGTCGTTGAGCAGGTTAATCAGCGTGGGCAGGTCTTCGGCCAGCGCCTTACCGCCGAACCCGGTCTTGAAGCGGCCAGCGTCCACGAACAGATCAGCGCCCAGCCTTTCCAGTTCGGTGTGCAGCGTGGTGAAGTCGCGGCTTTCCGTACCGCGCTGGACGGCCTCAGCGGTCATGTCGGCCAGCCCGGCCTGTTCAGGGGTGTTTTGGACAGTGCCAGCGGGCATCGACCCGCTAATCACGACGGACTGCACGTTCGGCTTTTCGTACACCAGCACCGTTAGCCCGTTGTCCAGCACAGTACGGGTGATGTTCTGCGAGGAGGGCAGGGTTTGTTCTTCAGTTGGCATATCAGTCATTACGCTTCGATGACCTCCGGTTCGTCTTGCTGCGGGATGAGGTGGCCAACCGTGCGGTTGGACGGGCGCAGGTAACGGCGCACCGCGTCATGCACATCACCCAGCGTAACGGCTTCTACACGCTCCGGGAATTCGTCTACCCACTTGTAGCTGTCGAAGTTTTCCGCACGGGCATAGGCAAACGCCTGCGACGTGACGCGCTCTGTAGCGTAGGCAAACGCCGCCCGAATTTGCTTCTTGGCTTTGGCCAGTTCATCGGCTGTGATGCCGTTTTGCAGCACGTCGTTCATCACCGCGTCAAAGGCGGCTTCGCACGCTTGTGGCGTTTGGCCATCGCGCACCACAATCGTGAAGTCGTACAGGTACGGGTCGATGCTCTCGCGCACCCCCCCGAAGATGTTCACGGCCAGTTCGCTTTCCACGAGTGCTTTGTACATGCGGCTGGTCTTGTTGCCAATGCCGCCACCGGGGCCGGTCAGCACGGCATCCAGCACGCGCAGCGCGAACCAGTCCCGGTGCATGGAGGGCGGCGCGTGATAGACAATCTCCACAAAGGCGGTGTTGCTGGGGCGCACCACCTGGACGCGGCGCTCACCCTGTTGGGGCGGCTCTGGCCGGTTGAACAGCTTTGGCTCTGACCCGGCGGGAATTGGCTCGAAGTATTCGCGGATTTTCTTGAGCATCTCTTCGCTGTCAAAAGCGCCCACGACCACGCCGACAGCGTTGTTGGGCACATAGTGCGATTTGTAGTGGGTGAACAGGTCGTCACGGGTCATGGTTTGCAGGTCGGCCAGGTCCCCGATGATTTCGTGGTGGTAGCCATGCACACGGAAGGCGGCGGCGGTGGTTTCCTCGCTTAGCCAAAACGTCGGCTGGTTTTCGTACATGCCGCGCTCGCTGATAATCACCGTGCGCTCAGACTCAACTTCGGCGGCGTCAAAGCGGGCGTTCACCATGCGGTCGGCTTCCAGTTCAAAGGCCAGCTCGATTTTGTCGATGGGCAGCGTTTCATAGTAGCCGGTGTAGTCCTGGCTAGTGAAGGCGTTCCACTGGCCGCCCATCTTGTCAATCAACTGGTCAAGCTGCCCCGCCGGGAAGCGGTCAGTGCCCTTAAACATCATGTGTTCTACCCAGTGGCTAATGCCGGTGATGCCAGTGCGCTCATTGCGGCTGCCAATGCGGTACATCACAATCCAGGTGGCAATGGGGGCACTATGAACCTCTTTCAACAGGATGGTCATCCCGTTTTGTAAGACGTGTTTGGTCACTTCAGACACAGTTAGTTCTCCGGTAAAGTTACCATCAAAGGCTATCCCAGAGATTTTAACACATCGCCCCGCCAACGCTTACCCCGCCAAAAGATTAGAGTCTTCAACCCTCCCGGCCCCAAAGTAGGTTGGATAGCTCCCGCATATGCTGATTGAGGTGGCCCCACAGGGAAATGTGAAAACCCCCTCTCCCGACCGCCACTGCGCGGCTAGGCGAGGGGGGAGCAGTTACCCTAGCGTACTGTCAGGTTGTAGTCGCCACCGGACCCAAACGCACTCACCAAAATCAGGTAATCACCGTCTTGGGGCAGGGTGACAACGAGTTCGGAATCATAGCCGCCCGCCGGGCCGTCGTCGTTATAGTCGATTTCGCGGTCATCCGGGCCAAACAGGTACAGTTCCGTGTCCAGGCTGTTATCGGTGGCCACCGCTTCGATGGTAATCCGCTGCCCGGCCTGCCCCTGGAACGTCCAGCCGTCGTCATCCCAGGTATCAACGGTGCTGCTAACCGTTTGGCCGGTGCTGATGCTGCCCTTCATCACATAGTTGCCAGGTTCCCCTGGTACAAGTTCCATCGGTGTGAGTTCCAACTCAGTGATGATGTCGTCGAACGTGTTTTCAATGGCGGGGCCAAGCAGCGCCATCCCCCCCACAATGCCAACGCAGGCGAAAAAGCCACACGCGGCCACGCTGGCCAGGACAATCCACAACGTGCGCGACCCGCCGTTGGGCTTCTTATCTTGTTTGCTCAACGGAACCTGCTCCGAGGCTCCGTAATTGAAGTCCAATTCTTCGTCGGGGTTTTCATCATCGAACCCAAAGTCCGCAACACTCCCCAGGGCGGCCAGTTTTTTAAGCGCTAACTCATGATCGGGCTTGACATCCAGGACGCGGCGCAGGTAGCGGCGCTGCTCGTAGGGGTCATCAACGGTGTTGGCCAGCAGCCACCAGCCGTTGGCGCTGTCCGGCTTTTCTCGCAGGTACGGCTCCAGCAGGTCGCGGGCACCGGTCTTATCGCCGGATTTAATCAGGGCGTGGGCTTCTTTGAGTACAGACATGGCAGCTCCTCATTGTTGTCAGTGGGATAGGTAGGGGCGCAGCGGGCCGCGTTTGGCGCGTTATCTTTACCTTTAGTGTATGGCAACTTTTGTGTGCCGTCATCAACCGGAGTCGAACGAACCTGTAAAAATTGGGTTAAGGTGGCCTTATGCCGCACTTAGCGAGACGTGCTACCCTGCAATGCAAACGCCAATAACCCTGAAAGTGACACCCCCTATGGCAAGTGACAAGCGCGTACTCATCTGGATATTGGGCGACCAACTGCTTAAAGCACACCCCGCCATTGAACAGGCCAAATACGGCTACGGTAAGGAAAACACCCGCGTGCTGCTGATTGAAAGCACCGCCCGCCTGCGTAAGCTGCCCTACCAGCGCAAAAAGCTCGTGTTGATCGTCAGTGCGATGCGCCACTACGCCGAGTCTTTGCGTGAGGACGGCTACGCTGTGACCTACTCGCACGCGGCGACGTTTACAGCGGGGCTGCGCCAGGCCGCCGCCGATTATAACCCTGACCTGCTGCTCACGATGGACGCCGCCGACTACGCCGGACGCCGCTACCAGCTGGACACGCTGCCGGAGGTCGTGGGCTGTGAGGTGGAGCGGCTGCCCAACACGCAGTTCATCACCAGCCAGTACAACCCCAACGCAAACACCACTGGTGAGAAAAGCGTCGTCCTGGAGAGCTTCTACCGCAAGATGCGCTCGCACTTCAATGTGCTGATGGACGACAAAGACACACCCAGCGGCGGCGCGTGGAACTTCGATAAGGAAAACCGCAAGCCGCTCCCCAAAAAGGCAACCCCGCCCGACGTGCCCACCTACCCACCCGACGCGATCACGCAAACCGTGATGGACGAGGTGGCCGGGTATACACACGCCATCGGCACGGTAGACGGCTTCGGCTATGCCGTCACGCACGCGGGCGCTGAAGCTGCGCTAGAAACATTCATCACTGAGCGGTTCGACCTGTTTGGCAAGTACGAGGACGCGATGGGCGAAGCACACACACACCTGTGGCACAGCGTGCTGTCACCTTACCTCAACCTGGGGCTACTAGAACCCATGCAGGTCGTGCGGCGGGCAGAGGAAGCCTACCGCGATGAGCAAGCGCCGATTAACAGCGTGGAGGGCTTTGTACGGCAAATCCTGGGCTGGCGGGAGTTCATGTACTGGAATTACTGGCGGCTGATGCCCGACCTTGCCGAAAAGAACGCCTGGGACGCCACCCGCCCCATGCCGCAGATGTTCTGGGATGGCGGGGGGACGGATATGAACTGCATCCAGCATGTGGCAGGGCGGGCCATGCAGCACGGCTATAACCACCACATTGAGCGGCTGATGATCGTGACGAACTTCTGCACGCTGGCGGGCATCCAGCCGCAGGCGGTGACGGACTGGTTTAAGGCGTTTTACGTGGATGCTTACGACTGGGTGATGCAGACGAACGTGGTCGGCATGGGCCTCAACGCGGACGGCGGCATCATCGCCACCAAGCCGTACATCTCATCAGCCAATTACATCCACAAGATGAGCAACTATTGCACGGGCTGCAAGTTTGACCGCAAGCTGCGTCATGGCGAAAACGCCTGCCCGTTCAACACGCTTTACTGGAACTTCCTCATTCAGCATGAGGACGCGCTGCGGAGTAATCCGCGTTTGGGTCCGGCAGTGCTGGCCTTGCGTCATCTGACGGAGGATGACCGCGAGGCCGTCGTGCGCGAAGCGGCAGCCTTCCTGGGCAAGCTGGCGTATTACACCGAACCGGAAACCCCGTAGGCACGCCGTCCGGCGTTCTGTGAGCGTCATCCCAATCAGGCGGGGCGGCTGGTCATGCAGGTGGTGGAAGTACCGTCCGGCTTCTGCCCAGGGGTCCACACGGCCCGGCGGGGTGTGCGTTTACCCCACGGGTGTATTTCAATATTTTGGCAGAACCAGTTGCCCTCACCCCACCGCCGCTTTCGCCTCACGCCACCACACATCCAGTTCGTCTATTGTGTAGCTGCTCATGGGCTGGCCGCTGTCGTGCGCTTTGCGCTCCACATAGCGGAAGCGCCGCGCAAACTTGGCATTCGCCGCCTCTAGCGCCACCTCCGCGTCGATCTTCAGATAGCGCAGCAAATCCACCACCGCAAACACCAGATCGCCCGCCTCGTCTTCCAGGTCTTCCGGCGTATCGGTGGCGTCCATCTCGGCCAGTTCCTCATGGATTTTTGCCTTCACGCTGGCCTGGTCGGGGTAGTCAAAGCCGAGTTTAGACGCTCGTTTGGCGTACTTGTTGGCCCGCATCAGGGCGGAAAACGCACGCGGCACGTCGTCCAACACAGAGGTGAAGCCGCTGTCCGTTTCGCCCCTTGCCGCCTTTTCCTGCTGCTTAATCGCCTCCCAGTTAACCACCACGCCGTCGCTGCCGTCCACGCTGGCCCCCCCCCACACATGCGGGTGCCGCCGGATCATCTTGGCGTTCACGTTTTGCAGCACATCTGTCATCATGAACTCGCCGCATTCAGTGGCGATTTGCGTGTGCAGCACGATTTGCAGCAGCAGGTCGCCCAACTCGTCCTTGAGCGCGTCCGGGTCGCCCTGTTGCAGCGCGTCCAGCACTTCATATGCCTCCTCGATGAGGTAGCGGCGCAGGCTCTCGTGGGTTTGCTCCCGGTCCCAGGGGCAGCCTTCCGGTGCCCGCAGGTGGGCAATCGTCTGCTGGAAGCTCTCAAAGCTGCTGTAGCCCCCCACCGCCGGGACGTAGAGCGTGGTCAGGTGGTTGATATGTTCGCTGCGGTCGATTTCGTACAGCGGCACGCGCTCTACATGGCCATTTGCGCCCGCACTGTGAACCAGCGCCACCGCGAAGTCGTCGGGGTATTGGTTCATCAGCACCAGCTTGACCGCATTGGCGACCGGCCCGCTGTACACCTGCCCAACCAGTGCGGGATAGGCTGGGTTGAGCGGCGGGTGGTGCATGGCTGCCACGTCGAGCGCGTCCAGCAGTTGCAGGCCGTCCAGCACGTCGATATTTAACGCAGCACTCACCGGCTCAATGAAGCTGACGCCGCTCATCACCTGCACGTTGATGCCAGCGGCAGCCGCCCGTTCGCGCAGCCGCGTGACCGTCGCCTCGGCCACAGACGGGTCACCGGGCACTGCGTAGACGACATCCCCCGCGCCTGCGGCCTCAATAAGTGTGTCGGCTATCGCGTTGTAAACGTCAGCAAAGGCGTCGTGTGCATCATAGAGAGGGTCGAAGCTGTGGTATGTGGGGCCAGTGGGCAGGTCTGGCACGCAGGGGTGGCGTTCCGTTCGCAGGTAGACGGTAGCGGCGGCGGCCAGGGTGCGCCACGCCCGGCGCGTGATGTCGTCCGGGTGGCCGGGGCCAAGCCCGATGATGGTCAGGGTCATATGAGGGGGCCTCTCTTGCTGGTTGGCTAAGCGAACGGGTAACGACTCAGCTTGCCCCCCACCCCGACGGCTGCGCCGTCACCCTTCCCTCATTTTGGGGGCCAGGGGCCAGGGGTATTGAAGCGGAATACCTGAGCCATTACGCGAGCGGTATTATAGCGGAAGGGCGCGGGTTTGTGGGTGGCCGGGGCGCGGCTGAAGGCTTACCCGGCATTAGCATCCCGTATGTATTGCACAAGCCTTAACCCTGCCTTGCCCCTGCACGGTTGATTCACGCTCACAACGGGCCTATGGTAGTCGGACTTTTGTCCAAGCGACCCGAAAGCAGCAACATGCCTCATACATGGTTTAAGCGCCCGCGCTGGCAGGTGACGCTGGCGGTGGTGTTCATCGCGCAGTTATTTACCGCCGTCGGTTTTTCGATGGTGTTTCCGTTTTTGCCGCTCTACGTCAGTGACCTCGGTTCAGTCACCGGGATGAGTGTGGAGTTAATGGCCGGGTTGGTGATTAGCTCGCAGGCGTTCACCATGATGATTGTGTCGCCGTTGTGGGGGGCCGCTGCCGACCGCTACGGGCGCAAGCTGATGGTGATGCGGGCCACGTTTGGCGGCACAGTCATCCTGGCGCTGATGGGGTTGGTTCAAAACGGCGAGCAGCTCATCATCCTACGGGCGATTCAAGGGCTGGTCACGGGCACGGTGGCGGCCAACAACGCGCTGGTTGCAGGCGTCGTCCCGCGTGAGCGCATCGGCTTTTCGATGGGGCTGCTGCAAGTGGGCCTGTGGGGCGGCTTCTCTTTGGGGCAAATCGTGGGCGGTGTGCTGGCCGATGCGTTCGGCTTTTCCATGCCGTTTTTCATCACAGCGACGATGCTGTTGCTCAGCGGGGTGCTGGTTTACTACGGCGTGGATGAAGACTTTGAGCCGCTGGAAGCGGCTACCCAACGGCCTAACCTGCTGCGGCAGTGGGGGCATGTGCTGCAAGCCAACGGCGTGATGATCGTGTATGGGATGCGTTTTTTAGCCGGGGTGGCCCGCTTCATGATTGTGCCAATTGCCCCGCTGCTGATCGTCTTCTTACTGCCAGAAAACGCCAATAACGCCAGCACCATCACCGGGACGGTGACAGCGGTTTCGTATGCGGCGGCCACACTGAGCGGGGTGTACCTGGGCCGCCTGGGGGACCGCATCGGCCACAGGACGGTGCTTTACGGCACAGCCGCAGCGGCGATGGTGTTGTACTTGCCACAGGTCTTTGTGGAAAATGTGTGGCAGTTCTGGTTTTGGCAGGCGCTGGCAGGGTTGGCCATTGGCGGGGTGATTTCGGCACCGTCGGCGCTGCTGGCCCGCTACACAGACGCGGGCGAGGAAGGGTCTACCTTTGGCCTGGACAACGCGATTGTGTCCGGGTCGCGGTTTATTGCGCCGTTGGTAGCGTCCGGGTTGGCGTTTGCGTTCGTAGATTTGCGGGCGGTGTTGGGTGCGACGGCTGTGCTGTTTGGTGTGATCGCCGTGTCTGCGTTTTTCCTGCTGCCAAACGACAAGCTGGCAACTGAGGCCAGGGTTGAACCGTCAACGGCCCCGGCAGCAGGGGATTAATGGCGTGGGCGGGGCCAAATGTGACCCCTCAAGCGGGCTACATCCTATCTATTCGCCTTGCCGTGCCAGGTGCGACGACAGGATTTGCAGGGCGATGGGCCGCTACACCGGGCGGCCCTGACACAACCCATGTGACCGGTAGGGGCGCACAACGGCGCGTCCGTTGTACGCCAGCCCGAATCATTCTCATGGATAGGTTACATCAGGTAAAGCGTTTCCGCCGTCTGTGCCTGGAGCTTGTCTACGATGGCAAGCGCTTTGCTCATGCTGGCCACAACCAGCGAGCGCAAGATGTCGTAGTGTTCATGGCCGATGCGTTCGGCCTGCAATTGGGACATGTAATCTTCCCCAACGACGTAGAACGAGCGAAAGCGCCCTTCGCTCATGCCGCTGGCCCGCTTGCGGGCCTGGTCTTCCAGCAGGTCCAGCATATCGTCGTAGCTCCAATCCAACGTGGAGGTATCAACAATGCGGTAGACGGTGCCGTCAATGACAGAGGCGGCTTCAGCGGTGTCGCGGTGGATGGCGTGGGTTTCTTCGTGGTTAAATGGCTGCTGAAGGGTAATCACAATAACTGGCTTATTGCCTAAACGTTCTACGATGTAGCTCATAATTTAACTCCCTGACTCATGACACAATCATTGTCAGGGAAAGCGCTGCCCCAAAGCAATGAACTATTTGTGAATTTTTGGGGATAGGTTCATTGTTAATTTGATACAAGATTTGACGGGTTGTTAACCTGCGGCCAGTGCCTGTTGGATGATATGCTGCATCTTGATGTAGTGGCTACCCTTCCAGTACACCTGTGAACACGCGCCGCACTGGTAGAACGTGTCATAGTGGCTGGCGGTGCGGTCACTTAGCAGGTGCATGATGTCTGCTTTGGCTACGCGGTTAAGCGTGCCGTTGCAGCGGGCACAGCGGGCAAACGGGCTGGTGTGTTCGGCCAGGTCATAGCGCTGCATCACTTCGACCAGGCGGCGTTTCGGGTTGGTGGCCCGCACAAAGTAGCCATACGTAACCAGGCTCCGTTTGAGCAGGCCAATATCACGGGTGAGCAGCACGCGGTCGTCGTGGTGGGCCACCTGCGCCAGTTCGTCGTCGGGGTAGTCGTTGCGATAAAGCGTGTCGAACCCGGCCATTCGCAGGTAAGCAGCCAGCCGCCCCAGGTGCGTATCCAGGATGAAGCGCGGCTTTTCGGTAAGCGGCTGGCGCAGCAGCACAGCCGGGGTAATAGGGCAGGCGTGATCGCAGGGGTACACATCCACGCTGTCGGCATCGTTCACGATGTAGTCAAAATCAACAGCAGCGCCATTCACTACCAGTGCGTCGATTTCCGGGTGGGGCACATTCATGGATTCGATCATGTCTTTGATCGACCCACGCCAGTTAAACGGGCGGGTAATGGGCTTGTGGCGATGTTTGCGGGAAAGAAAATCGTTCAGGGTGCCGTGAAAGTAGAAGACGGCGCGGTTCATGGGGTCATCGCAATAGAGGCTGTTGTGTACATAACACTTTTGATTATAACTGAAAAGCCCGGATTGAGGTAAGAAGCTGATGAAAAAAAGCAAGGCTTTTGCAAAGTTGCATGGCTGATGATTGGGCGCTGCCCAAACCCGTCACTTTTTTCAAAAAGTGAACAAAAACTTGCCTTTTCAGACGCTTTGCGTCCGAAAACACGGGTTCAAAGGGTGCCAACCCTTTGCCGGGGTGTGGGGACAGCGTCCCCGCGATGTTAAACCTTGACTTTGCGATAGCCCTGATGAGTGGGGGGCAATTGGATAGAGGGCGCACCCGCTGGCACGCCCATGATGGCCTAGAGGCTAGTTGCCGCCTTCGCGGGCCTTGCTGCCGTCGAACGGGACACCAAACAGCGGCGCGAACACGCACTTATCAAACGTGCCCGCCAGCAGCGGCACCAGCCCGATGACCGCAACGACGATGCCCCACACAGCACCTTGCAGCCCATTCATCAACAGCAAGCCAACCGCAACTAAAATGCCCCCCACAACCACGCGGGTGCTGCGGCCTGCGCTAGATACCATAAACTTTACAAACGGATTCATCTTGTAGACTCCCTGTAGTGATTACAATTAATCAGGACATGAGTATCTTACAGCGTGGGCCGGGTGCCGTCTATAACAATGTCACAGTTGGGCATAGGCGCTCGCCCTCTCACCCCCTTCAATGATGCTGTTGGTCAATTGATTTTCCTGCTGTTTTGCCCTCATCCCCCAGCCCCTTCTCCCGAACGCTGCGCTGGGTGAAGGGGAGAAAACCGTTTTTTGAAGTCCCTCTCCTGATCCCGCAGGGACGGTTGGGAGAGGGATTTAGGGTGAGGGCTGAGTAGTTAATCATGAACTGACGCTCACCAAAGGGAATGAAAAGGGTAGTCTATTTTCGAGAGAGTTACGTTGTTAGCGTGATTCATACCCTCTGGCACGGCTAATTGAGCTGCCGCCCGGCTTATGGTTGACAGATGCGCGCTTTTGGGTGATGTGTGTCACTCCACACAGG
>DAOTTY010000022.1:0-2402 GCA_034437575.1 Anaerolineae bacterium
ACACGGTCGGGTGTCACAGTGCCATTGTGCTACATCTCAACGGCACAAGGTGGCTGGTGGATGTCGGCCTGCCTATCGACGTACCG
The DNA here is from genome assembly GCA_034437575.1 of Anaerolineae bacterium. Lineage (GTDB taxonomy): Bacteria > Chloroflexota > Anaerolineae > Aggregatilineales > Phototrophicaceae > DAOTTY01. The sequence goes on from DAOTTY010000022.1 coordinate 87, forward strand.
ATTTCCCTGCAACCCGACCAGATCACCGTTGTCAGCGGCACAATACACGACTACGCCTGTGTGCCAACGACAAACCCTGCGCGTTTCGAGATCATGCGGAGCCACCACCCACGCCCAAATGCTTTCACACTTGTCGATGAGCCGGTAGCGGCGGATACCTATTGGGAGCATGTGGTGGCGGATCATGGGCCGGGTGGGCTGTTTCTCGATCAGGTTATTCTAAGCAAGATCATCGACGGGACACAGTGGCGCTACAACGGGCGAGCGGACGGTCACACCTTCGAGGTGTTTCACGGACGCGGCGACAAAGCGACCCATCCGATCACGGGAGACGTGGCCGCCGCCCTGTCTGAGCGGTTTGGTATTGACCGTGACCTGGTGCAAACTGCGCTGGATAGTGCCGCGCAACGTTAGCGGGACAGAACCCGGATTTTGTTCCATGTGGAGCAAAACAGCTTTGTGGTTCGACGCCCCTCCCTTTAGGATTAGTGCATCATCGTATAATCTACTGGTAGGGAAAAATGATTTCACCACAGATGAACCCCGAACCGAGCGACGTTTATAAGGGGCAAAGCCGCCAGCGGCGGCGCATAGAAGCCGCTATCCTGAGCGCGTTTGCCACCCTTATCCAGCAACAGGGCTATGACGATTTGACCGTCAGTGACATTGTGGACTATGCCGACGTTGGACGGACCACTTTTTACCGCCATTTCGATAACAAGGCGGCTCTGCTCGTTCGGCTGCATAGCGCCCGTTTTGCGGAATTAGGCGTGGTGCCCCACTCACGGGCGGGTTGGCTGGCTGCGCAACCCGCGCCCGCGCTTGTCAAATATCTGGAAGAAGCCCGACAGGACGAACGTACCCAAATTTTGATCTGCCGCCTGGGGTCCAAAGACGCCCTCATTCAGCAGCTTCATGACGCGGCCCTCACCACCCATTTTGAGGAACAACTGCGGCGGGCTTTTTCCCCGGCAGACCTTCAGTTGCCGCTGCCTGTCCTGGCGAATGCGACAGCGGGCAGCGCAAGCTGGTTGTTGCGCTGGTGGGTGGAAGCGGCTACGACCGACACACCCCAGCAGATGGCCGCCTACATCCAACAGACGATCAGCAGCATTGTGCGGGGGGCGGTCGTAGGCGCAATTGAGGAACAGCCATCTCGTTTTGTTTCACCTGAAACATGACCGCTGGAATGTGCTTTGTGTTTCACAGTCCTACCGCGTAGCATCAAGCGATACCGCATACAATCTTCAACATCACAGTGAAGGAGACACACCATGAAAACATCCCCGGATTGGCTAGATAAGGCAGCCTATCCTTTCGCCCATCACACGGTAGAACTGGATGTGGGGCGCATACACTACGTGGATGAGGGGGAAGGTGAAACGATTTTGATGGTACACGGCACGGGGATGTGGTCGTTTCTGTACCGCCACCTGATTTGTGGGCTGCGCGATAACTATCGTGTGATCGCGCCGGATAAGTTCGGGTTTGGCCTGTCAGACCGACCGAGCAATTTCGGCTACACCCCGGCTGAACAAGCGGCGACCATCGCCGCCTTCATCAATGCGCTTGAATTGCAGGACATCACCCTGGTCGTTCATGATTTCGGCGGCCCAACGGCCTTATCTTACGCGCTGGATCATCCGCAGAATATCAAGCGATTGGTGGTGCTGAACACCTGGATGTGGTCGCTTCAGGGTGACCTATCGAAACGAATCGTTGGTGGTTTTCTAAGTAGCCCACTAGGGCGTATGCTGTGCCTGCGCTATAACCTGGAAGTCAATGTTATTGTTCCGGGCGCGTTTGGTAAACGCTCCCGCTTGACGCAAACCGCGCACGACCACTACCGGCACGCTTCCCGCGATGAGATCGGACGGTGGGCGACCTGGGTTTATGCACGAGAGCTACTGGCATCACAGGACTGGTACGACGGCTTATGGGACCGACGCGACGCCCTGAAAGATATCCCAGCGCTTTTGTTGTGGGGAATGAAAGACCCTGTTTTCACGCCGTCCTACCTGGAGCGCTGGCAGAACCTGTTCTCAGACGCGCAGACGGTCACCTTCCCGGACGCGGGCCACTTCATTCAGGAAGAAGTCCCCGACGAAATGCTCACCCACATTCGCCAGTTTTTGAGCAAGTAGGCTGTTGTTTCATCTTGGAAACTCAACTTCAAATGGAGCTGCAACTTTGCCTACCGAAGAGGATCGTATGGACGATCTACCAACGCTATCGGTAAATCATTACCTGGCATTAGGGATCATCTGGCTCTTGCTGGGTGGTATGTTGACCACCGCACACGCACAATCGAATACG
>DAOTTY010000023.1:0-3001 GCA_034437575.1 Anaerolineae bacterium
TAAACGCGGTTGAAAAGCTGCGTATCAAGTTTGGTGACCTGAACATGCTAGAGGCTGAGGCCAACCTGACGATTGACCCAGATGCGTAGGGTTTAGAACGTTGTCGGGCACCTGTCTGTAACGGGAGTTCACGCTGGATTTTCAGGGCTTTTGCAAAGTTGCATGGCTAATCATTGGGCGCGGCCCAAACCCGTCGTTTTTTTCAAAAAGTGAACAAAAACTTGCCATTTCGGACGCTTTGCGTCCGAAAAGATGGGTTCAAAGGATGCTAATCCTTTGCCGGGGTGCGGGGACAGCGTCCCCGCGATGTGCAACCTTGACTTTGCAATCGCCCTGCCCTGCCAACAACAAAGGGTGTATTTCAGATGATTGGCGATTTAGCCCTCACCCCCATCAAACACAAAGCCCCAGACGAGTGATCTGAGGCCATGCAGGGGTATCCAGTTGTGGTTCATGCGTGAAGTTAGCTGATAGGCTCTTTATAGATCACATAGCGTCCCATCTCATCGCCCTTTGCGATGCAGGTGGTCATATCCACTTTAAACTCGTGGCCGCCAGACACCCAACGCAGACCCTCTTGCAAAAGCCCCTGGCCCACATAACACACAGGCCGGTCAGCCTTGCGCTCGTAGCACATCGGGCACCGTTCCAGCGTGTAAATGATTTTATCGTTACCTTCTTCAAACACATTGGAAATCTGGTCGGAAAACTGCGAGAAGATATTTGCCATCGCCGGGACGCCGATCTTCAGCTTGGCATTGAGCGGCAGCACCTTAAACGCAAGGTCACCGACGCCCGCCAACGCACCGAAGGCCCGCAAGCCCTGGGCAAAGGTCGCCCGCCCGGCCCGCAGCGCCAGGCCGCGCCCGCCGCGTGGGCCGTACATCTCTTCCAACGCGATGTTCAGGGCGGTATAGTCTGCGAAGTCGAATCCTTTTTCAAGGTTATCCGGCGGATAGTTGTCGATGAATTCGGGGAGCTTCGCAAGCTGTAGAATCGCGTTCAGGCCGTTTTTACCCATAATCTCTTCCATCGCTTCGATGGTGATCCGGGCAAACTTGTTCGGATAGTAGTATCCACTTTTCTCAGCCGGCATCGTACCTGGTCCTCCAATCGGTGTAAAGCCAACCGCAGTCTGCATTCTAACCTGCATCAAATCTGCTGGTCACAAGCATACCGTGTCGGCGCAGCATGCACAAGTAGGTTGGTAGATGTCTGTAGGATTGTGTGAACGATCACGCCCACTGAGGGATCACCAACGAAGGTACTATAAAGCAATCAGGGCGGGATAAGCAACATACCCCGCTGATTACTAAACAACTACCCAGCATTGACGATGATCGGGGTGTTGGGTTGCGCTTGTGGCAGGCGGGCCTGCATACTGTACGGCCCCGTCCAGGTGATTTCCGCGTCGATCACCTGCCCGCGCAGGTCGGTGGTCATACCGGCCTGGATAAAGACCAGTTTGTTTTGCGGGGTGCGCCCGCGCCACTTGCCCTTATGCTCACCTTCAACCAGCACGGGGATCGTTTGCCCCAGGAATTTCGCGTTGATGTCGGCAACCACACGGGCTTGCAGGTCTTCTAGCAGGCGGTGACGGCGCTTCTTCTCGTCTTCGGGCACGTCGTCTTCCATGCGGCGGTCGCTGACGGTGTTGGGGCGTGGGCTGTAGCGGGCAAGGTGCGCCTTGTCCAGCTTGAGTTCTTCCAGAATTTCGTAGGTCCGCATGAACTGCTCGTCGGTTTCACCGGGGAAGCCCACGATGATGTCCGTGTTGATGCCCACATTCGGGATAATGTCACGGATTTTGTGGATCAAGCGGCGGTAGTCTTCGGCGGTGTAGCCGCGCTTCATGTTTTCAAGCACGGTGTCGTCACCTGCCTGCACGGGCACTTCGATGTGCGGCATCACACGCGGCAGGTCGGCAACGGTATGCAGCAGTTTGTCCGTCATCCAGTTAGGGTGGCTGGTCAAAAAGCGGATGCGCTCCAGGCCCGTTTCTTCAGCTATATCGTGGATAACGTGCAGCAGATCGGCCAAATCTGGGCCGTCAGGAATGTCTTTGCCGTAGCGATCTACGATTTGCCCAAGTAGTGTGACTTCCTTAACGCCCTGCAACGCCAGGCTGCGAACATGCGCGACGATTTCGCCCACGCTGCGGCTGCGTTCTACACCGCGCCGAAAGGGAATAATGCAGAAGGCGCACGCATGGGAACATCCATACACTACCGGCACATGAGCGCTAAACAGGGTGCCCTGTTCGTGTACAGGCAAGATGAGGTCACCGTCCTGAATGGCGTCACGGTGGGCGCGTTCCCCGGCTTCCACCTGCAACACTTCAAACTCTGAGAAGCGATCCGTCAGGAAAGACACCATCGGCTTGGGGTCAGACGGCGGCATGAACACATCCACACCGGGCAAACGCTGGCGCAAATAAAGCGGATCACGCACGCCGACCATGCAGCCCATCACACCGATGACCTTATCCGGGTTTTTCTTCTTTTGCGCCTGCAACATTTTGATGCGGCCCAGCCCCTTATCCTCGGCGCTTTGCCGCACAACGCAGGTGTTTACAATTTGGATGTCGGCCTCGTCAGGGTTGCCTGTAGCCGCTTTGAAGCCCATACGCTCTAACTCGGAGGCGAGATGTTGGGAGTCGGCGGTGTTCATCTGGCAGCCGAACGTCCAGATATGATATTTCATAGCGCGGTGTCTTTCGCTTTTTTGCTCATGCAGATTGGCATAATTCTAGCCCTGGGGTAAAAGCACGTCAACGGCGTGGCTTGCTAAACCAGGGCTTTTGCAAAGTTGCATGGCTGATGATTGGGCGCTGCCCAAACCCGTCACTTTTTGAAAAAAGTGACCAAAAACTTGCCTTTTCGGACGCAAAGCGTCCGAAAACACGGGTGCAAAGGGTGCCAACCCTTTGCAGGGGTGCGGGGACGCTGTCCCCGCGATGTGAAAACTTGACTTTGCAATAGCCCAATGAAGCGACTTGCGA
>DAOTTY010000024.1:0-33849 GCA_034437575.1 Anaerolineae bacterium
GCAGGCATTGTCGATAATCTGTTGTAGCGCGTCACTGAGGTAATCCGCATCACCAATCCCCATTGGCAAATCGCGTTGAATTTCAACATACAAATCGTGGTTATTGGGACAATCCCCGGTGGTTATCTCACAGGTCGTCCGTAAAATCGTCGCAATATCAACTGGATCATTTGCCAATGTGCCGTTACTTTCTAATCGTGTCATCAGCAACAGGCTATCGACCAATCGTGTGATCCGCTTGACTTGTATCTCGACTTGTTCTGCCTTTTGAGCGCGGCGGTCAGGGTCATCAGAACGTACCATCAGGTAAGAACCAGAAGTGATTGTCGCCAGCGGTGTGCGGAACTCATGAGCCGCATTTTGGAAAAACGTAGTCAGCAAATGACGGCGTTCTTGTTCCAGCTTAAGTGCCAGTTCCTGCTCCTGCAACCGTTTGCGTTCGGTCACATCGCGTGAGACGGATAGAAGCCTGATAACATTGCCCTCTGTGTCAAATTCGGGGATCATATGGCTGTTGAAGTAACGCATATCCCCATCAACAGGGTAGGGAAAATCAAACTCGATAGGTTGCCTGCTGGTGTAAACACGTTCGCGCATCTCCGCGAAGAACGCAGTTGATTCGGGGGGCATTCCCAGTTCTTGATTTGTCTTTCCGATGATCTGTTCAACTGGCAAGGCAAGATCCGTTGCGTAGATAGCATTGACGTACAGATGTTTTCCATCTCGGTCCAGTCGCTGAATACGGTCTGGGCTGTTCTCGGCGAGCGTGCGGAATTCCTGTTCGCTGCGGCGTAGTGCATCTTCCATCTGTTTGCGTTCGGTAATGTCCTGGTTGCTCATACAAACGCCGATCACCACACCGTCGTTATCTGTGACCGGATAATAGACGATTTCAAAATGGAGTGGGTCGCCATCAGTGGTCGGGAACGGTTTCTCCAGTTTGATAATCTCACCGCGTAACGCTCGCTGGAAGTTCTGTGTAAAGCTCTCATGATCGCGGGGCAACACAAAATCATAGATTGATGCACCCGCTTTCAGTCGTTTACCGAAGATTTGCTCGGCACTGCGTTTGCGCTGTTCATCAGCATCGACGACGCGCTGTTCACGGTCAATCAGCGTAAACGATTGGGTAGTGCTGTCCAACATGGCGCGGACGTTTGCCTCGGAGTGTTGCAGGCGGTCTTCCATCTGTTTGCGTTCGGTAATATCATGCATCACAAAAAGCCTGTAGTCCGGTGTGCCACCATGACTGTGTATTGGGGAAATACTGACATCAAAAATGTGTTCTTCCGAGTCAATAGTGATAGATGTTTCAAAACGGGATTGCCAGCTATCCAGGTGAGACGCCAATTCCGGCGGTTGATAACGAAATATTTCTTGTATGGGGTATCCAATCACCATCCCATTTGGAGGCAAAGATAACAATTGTTGTGCTGGCGCGTTGACCAATGCCAGTTTTCCATGCTTGTCAGCAACCATCACGGCATCCTGCATATTTTCAATGATGTTCTGATACGCTAATGGGGGAAGGGTCAGAAGTTGCTGGCGGTACAGTGCCCAGGCAAACGCAATCACCATGATTACAAGGCTGATGGGATAAGGATTAGGCAGCCCGCGTGTCAATCCCAACGTTGGCAAAAAGATAACGACTGTCGGAAACAACAGGCCCAGCAAGATTGTACGGGCTTGCCGCCTTCGCATGGGGGTATCTGTCATAATCTGCCGAACGAGATAGATATACCCGAGAATTGCCAGGACGACTCCGTGAAGCGTATGAACAAAGAACCACCCGGTATACACGGATGATTCTATATTGATAAGCTGCCGAGATGCGATCTCCCATGAGTCCCAGATCAGGTTCGGGCTAAACCAGACCAACCCGATTGTAATCACCGGGACAATCATCAGCGTCAGCCAACCGTAGCGCCACAACCAGTTCCCATATCCTGTGAAGGTTGATAAAAATAGTAGGAAAACAATCGGTCCAAGACCCAACACGGTTAAGCGCAACTGTACGAAAACAAAAGCGACGGATTCCTGCTCGCTAATCGAGAATAATAAATAACTGATGATTCCGAGCGTACTCACCAAGCCCACCATAAAAAACCAGCGCCCAACCGCCGCATCCCGATAGAACCAGGCGTTCCCAGTCAAGAGCGCGCTAACCAGCACTGAGGTAATAAGTGTAATCAGGTACAGCCATTCCAATAGCATATGTGACTCCAGTGGACAAGCTCAGGCACGGAGCTCATGTCAGTAAACTTCCATAAAAAGAGATAGTGTGCGCTATCATGCTGAATGACAAAATTCAAGAAAAGAGAGAAACAATGGGCATCTCAGGCTTCTGGACATCCACTAACATGATGCTGAGAGGATTTGCATCAATCATTTGCTGGCTTATTCCAGCGATAACTGGCTCCGATGGGTTGCTGCTTGTCTCTGCGTTCTGTGACTTCTCGCTCATGACAATACCTTGTGAAATAAAACAGGAGCCAGGGCTTAATCGCCAATCATCTGAAACATACCCAATCGCAGGTGGCAGCACCAGCCATAAGACAGATACCTGTGGGAATCACGCGGTTTACCCGGCTTTGGGCAGTTGTGACCGTGACTGACGCCGCTGCTCGTCATCGAACAGTTCGGCGTAGCGCTCCGCTCGGCGGGCGTCATTGTTGTTCTGGAACCACTCGTTAAGGCGGGCGCACAGTTCCGCACTGAACAAGAACACCGCTGCGATCAAGTAAGCCCAAAATTGCAGCACAATCACCGTCGCAATGCTGCCGTACACAAACTGATAGTTGGCGATGTTGGTCAGGTACAACCCGAACAGCCAGCGGGCCAGTTCCCAGCCCAGCGCCCCGAAGATGGCCGCAGGCCACACTGCATCCCAGTAAACGTGACGCGCTGGCACATACCGAAACAGCATCGCAAAAATCACCATGTTCAGGCCAATCGGCAGGAAGTACGAGCTAATCGCCAGCCAGATATTCGTTTGATTAAGCAGCGCCGCCTGCACCAATCGCAGAATTCCTGCCGTGAGGAACGACGCCGCCACCAGCACAATCAACATGAGCGCAATCAGCGCGGCAATGGCCCGCTGCCGCCACAGGCTGCGGCTAGAAGGCACCTGAAAGATCAAATCTAGCGAGCGGGTGACGTTGGAAAACAGCCCCGTTGCCGCCCACACCAAACCCGCCACCGCCACCAATCCGAACTGGCGGCCCTGCGCCAGCGCATCGGCAAGGTTGGCTTGCAGCAGTTCTACCGTTTCTGCCGGGCCAAACAGGGCCAGCGCGTTGGCAATCTGCTCCTGGGCCACTGCCGGACCCAGCAGGCGGCTAATGCCCACCGCAATCAGCAGTGTGAGCGGGAAGATGGACAGAATCGCGTAAAAGGCCAGGGCCGCGCTGCCGCGCATCCCGTCACTGGTGAAGTTTTGAATGCTGCGCCAGATGTAAATGGGCAGCGTTCGCATGTAGGGGTTGCGGCGGCCCCACCAGCGCAGCAGGTTGCGGGCGATGGTATCCGGGTCAATACTGATCGGTAGTTTGATAGGCTTCATGGTAGACTCATCCCCATTGGTGGGTACACATCAAGGATACCACAATGGTGGCAAAACGCGCAGTTATCTTCGACTTTGGTGGGGTCATCTTCAAAACGCGGGACTACACACCGCGCCATGCCTGGGACGCCCGACTTGGATTGGCACCGGGCAGCGTGGAGCGGGTCGTTCATGGGATTGAGCAGTGGAACGCCGCCCAGCGCGGCGACATCAGCGTGGATGGGTATTGGGCAGCGGTCGCGGCGGCACTCAACATCACGCCACAGGCTGCCAGTACGCAACTCGCCCACGACTTTTACAGCGGCGACCAGTTGGATGAGGATGTGATCGCGTTTATTGGGGACCTCCGGGTGGAGGGCGTCACTGTTGCGCTGTTGAGCAACGACTGCGCCGCGCTGCTGCGCCCGCGCCTGGAGCGGTTGGGCATCACACCGTTGTTTGACCCACTGGTGATTTCTAGCGAGATTGGCGTGATGAAACCCCACCCGGACGCTTACACGGCTGTATTAGATCGGCTGAACCGCCCCGCCAAAGCGACCCTCTTCATTGATGACCGCGAGGAAAACATCACAGGGGCGGCGGCGCTTGGCATTCACGGCGTTCACTACCGTGATGGCATGGCGCTTGCCGAGCGTGTGCGCCCACTGCTGCCCATTGGCCCATAACCAGGATTGATAACTGCTGCACGCCAACCCCATCATTTTCATAGCCAGGTAAACCGTTACCCGCCGAACCCGCTGTTCTAATATCCCGCAACCTGTGGGATATTCAAACCTTTCCCACACAGATTTTAGACGCGGCTGGCGGGCTTTTCTGGTAGCATATAAGAACAACTGTCCTATTGGCGATACACAAAGGAACTGCTCACATGCGACCCTACATTGGGATTGAGGGACCCATTGGCGTTGGTAAGACGACGCTTGCCACTTACCTGAGCCACAAGCTCAAAGCTGACCTGATGCTGGAAGTTTTCGAGGAAAACCCGTTTTTGCCCCGGTTTTACGAAGACCCGGCCTGCTATGCGCTGCAAACGCAGCTCTTCTTTTTGATGAGCCGCTATCGCCAGCACGAGAAGATACGCGGCGAGGGGGGCGTACTGGTCAGCGATTACCTGTTTGCCAAAAATGACCTGTTCGCCCGCTACACCCTCACCGGGGAAGAACATACCCTCTACAGCGACATCAGCAATACGCTGGCCGCGCACCTGATACCGCCCACGCTGGTGGTGCTGCTGCGGGCCGATATTGACACGCTGATGGCCCGCATTGAGTATCGGGGCCGCGACTATGAGCAGAAGGCGTCTATGCGGGATTATGTGGCCCGGCTGGCCGAGCAGTACGACCGCTTTTTTGCAGACTACACCGCCGCGCCTGTGCTGGTGCTGAACACGTCGCAGATCAACATTGTGGAGGATGTGCAAAGCCGCCAGGCGTTGATGGAACGCATTGTGGACGAGTTCGACCAGATCATGGCCGACCAACCCCTGCAAACCCCGCTGCTGTAACCCCCAGGGCGACTTGCCGTCGCCCTATACACACAGATGCTTACTCCCACTCGACCTCAAAGGTCGCGCCTTTGGTCGAACCAGTGTCGTAATCAGCAATGGGCCTCACAACAAAGTGGCTGCCCGTCCGCAGTTGACGGGCCATCTCCCACAGCAGGCCAAACAGATGATCGTTGGGGGCGTTGGTGTTGTTCCATACATGCGCCCTGTTGTCGTCTACCCACGTCACATGAAAGCCGTATTCGTCTGGGGCATTGCGGATAAACATGCTGAAGAACTCGTCGATATGTTCCAGGAAGCCCTTAATATCGGTGGCCCGTAGTGCGCCGATGTACTGGGGGGCAGCGGCTTTGCCAATGGCCACCATCATCTGCATGGCACCGGGCATGGCATACATCTCGCGCCACATCGCGTCTAAAATGGCCCCGTCGTACCATTCGTCTGCCCGGATGTCATCGGCAGACAGGCCGTACTTTTCAAAGACGGGGGCGGTGAAATGGCTTTCCAGGTTGTTCGTCCAATCTGCCAGTGCCGCCCCCACAATTTGTGCGCCAGGTGGTGCCTGCATTTGCGTTGCGATATAGCCCATAATGATTATCCTTTCTAATTGTACATAAACCGTAGCGCTATGCTGAATTACTTATCAGCACCAATATACATCACAAACTGTGTTCTTGGGTTGGCACTCTGGTGTTTTTATCTTTTGGGGAATTGGCGGCTGGGCCTGCAAAAAGGGACGGTGTGCCATTTTTTGGCAATAGCATAAGAACTTTGCTAAAAATGTTGACCAAACCCGCTGTGAGTGCTATATTTTGGTTTGTATGTTGGCAGTCGCACAACGCGGCTGCTAAAGCAAGATTAAATTCTAACCTTAATCGGTTCGTGTAGGAGGATGCACTCTATGGCAAACATTACACCTCTTGGTGACCGCGTCTTGGTCAAGCCGCTTGAAAAGGAAAGCGAAACATCCAGCGGCCTGCTGCTGCCAGAAACGGCTAAAGAGAAGCCGCAGGAAGGCGAAGTCATGGCTGTTGGTAAGGGCAAGTACGACGAAGACGGCGAAAACCGCATTCCGCTAGACGTGGAAGTGGGCCACCGCGTGATCTTCGCCAAGTACGCTGGCACCGAGGTCAAGCTGGACGGCGAAAAGATGCTTATCATGAAGGAAAGCGACATTCTCGGCATCGTTGAGTAGTGCCACCCGCCGTTATTCCGCATTTATAACCACCCGATAAACGATAACAATTCAACTGGAGGCAATAACACATGGCAAAGCAACTCCTATTCCGTGAGGAAGCCCGCGCCAGCTTGCAGCGTGGCGTAGACAAGCTCGCCAGCGCCGTGAGCACCACCCTGGGGCCGAAGGGCCGCAACGTGGCCCTGGATAAGAGGTTCGGTGCGCCCACCGTGACCCACGACGGCGTGACCGTCGCTAAGGAAATTGAACTGGAAGACCCGTTTGAGAACATGGGTGCCCAGTTACTCAAGGAAGCCGCTACCAAGACCAACGACATTGCAGGTGACGGCACCACCACCGCGACCGTTCTGGCGCAGGCTATCGTGAACGAGGGCCTGAAGAACGTGGCTGCCGGTGCCAACCCGATGCTGCTCAAGCGCGGCATTATGGCTGCATCTGAGGCGGTTGCCAGCAACATCCTGGAACAGGCGACACCCATCAGCACCAAAGAAGAAATTGCCAGCGTGGCCAGCGTGTCCGCTCAGGACGAGGAAATTGGCGGGCTGATCGCTGAAGTGATGGACAAGGTGGGCAAGGACGGCGTTGTGACCGTTGAAGAGTCCAACAGCCTGGAATTTGAAGTGGACTACGTGGAAGGTATGCAGTTCGACCGTGGCTACATCAGCCCGTACTTCGTGAACAACACGGATGCGATGGAAGCCAACGTGGAAGAGCCGTACATCCTCATCCACGACAAGAAGATCAGCGCTGCCCAGGACATTGTTCCGATTTTGGAGAAGCTGATGCAGGTCGGCAAGCGCGAGATGGTCATCATCGCAGAAGATGTTGACGGCGAAGCGCTGGCCACGATGGTGCTGAACACGCTGCGCGGTGTGTTCCGTGTGCTGGCCGTGAAGGCCCCTGGCTTTGGTGATCGCCGTAAGGCCATGCTGCGCGACATCGCTGTGCTGACGGGCGGTACGGTCATCAGCGAAGAAATTGGCCGCACGCTGGAAAGCGTCACAGTGCAAGACCTGGGCCGCGCTCAGAAGGTCGTCGCCACCAAAGACGAAACTGTGATTGTGGACGGTGCCGGTGAAGACAGCGCCATTCAGGGCCGTGTCGATGAAATCCGCAAGGAAATCGAACTGAGCAGCAGCGACTACGACCGCGAAAAGCTCCAGGAGCGTTTGGCCAAGCTGAGCGGCGGTGTGGCGGTGATCCGTGTGGGCGCGGCTACCGAAACCGAACTCAAGGAAAAGAAGCACCGCGTGGAGGATGCCCTGAGCGCCACCCGCGCTGCGGTTGAAGAAGGTATCGTCCCCGGCGGCGGTGTAACCCTGATTAACGCCGTGGCCGTGTTGGAAGAGTTGCTGAAAGAAAACGACATGAAGAACGCCCACGAGGACATCCGCACGGGTGTGGTCATCATGCGTAAGGCGCTGGAAATGCCGATGCGTAAGATTGCTGCCAACGCCGGTGAAGACGGTGCCGTTATCATTGAGAATGTGCGCCGCCTGCAAAAGAGCCGCAAAAGCCACCGCATAGGCTACAACGTACTCACCAACGACTATGTGGACATGATCGAGGCGGGCGTGCCCGACCCGGCCAAGGTGACTCGTGGCGCGGTTGAAAACGCGGCGTCCATCGCCAGCATGATCCTGACCACCGAAGCCCTCATTACCGACATCCCCGAAAAAGACTCAGGGATGCCGGGCGGTATGGACGGCATGGGTGGCATGGGCGGCATGATGTAAGGTCGCCTGCCCAGGCAACTGAAACACACAGAGGGTCGTGCAAGCGCACGGCCCTTTTTGTTTGGAGGTGAGGTCACGACCCAGGGGTTAAGCGTATCCTACGGTGTTGCACCCGCCCTCTCCCACAGCTTCGTGGGGTAAGGGCGGGGTCGTTATGCGATGAGTTAGGGGCGGCGGATGCCGCCGCACAACGACTGCTACGCCGTGACGGGCTGCGTGGCGGCCTGCAACTCAATGTTGATGGTCACTTCCTTGCTGACCAGCCATCCGCCAGCCTCAAGCGCCTGGTTCCAGTTCAGGTTCCAGTCCTCGCGGTTAATAGATGTCGTCCCGGCGAAACCCACACGCTTATCACCGAACGGGCTGTTGGCAATCTCACCGAAGTAGGTCACATCGAAGGTGACTTCCCGCGTTTTGCCGCGAATCGTCAGGTCACCCATGACCTGACCCGTGCTTTCCCCCGTGACTTCGATTTTGGTGCTTGTGAATGTCATATCCGGGTGATTGTCAGCATCGAAGAAGTCTGCACTACGCAGGTGATTGTCGCGGTCGGGCTGGCGCGTGTTGATGGTACCCGTTTTGATAACCGCTTCGATGCGGCTGGCTTCCGGGTTGGCCAGGTCAAATTCCAGCGTGCCAGATAAGTCTTCAAACACACCGCGCACGGTAGAAATCATCATGTGGCGGACGGAAAATTCGGCCATGCTGTGGGCGGTGTCGATTGTGTAGGTTGCCATCTTTGCTGCTCCTGTTGTGTGATTGCGAGTAACTAAAACGGACTGCATTCCGTTTACTGTGATGCCAGAAATATAAGCGGACTGCGTTCCGTTTGTCAATGTGGGCGTGTGCCCTCTTATGCACCTCTTACGCCATACCCGGTTCACTGGCCTTTTAGTCCTATTGGCTGCTGCATTCTGATGAAGATTGCTATTCATTTCAATTTTGTAATAGGCGAATTTAGTGTGCCTGCGATACAATCCGGGTCAAAAGTTAACCGAAAGTACCGAATTAGGAGTTGTTATGGCAGATGTCTTGTTGCGGTTCGTTCACATTAGCGACACGCACTACGCCCCACCGAACTATGACCGTCCGCCGTCGCGCTTTGACCCTCGGCGTGGTGTAGAAGCGCTGGTTGAACAGGTCAACGCGCTGGCCACGGCCCCCGACTTTATCCTGCACACCGGGGATGTGGCCTACGACCCCTACCCAGATATTTACACAGAAATCAAGCAGGTGTTTAGCAACTTCAAGTACCCGCTTACCTATATCCCTGGCAACCACGATCACAACGCCACGCTGCAAACAGCGCTGCTGGATGTGACCGATGTGCAGGTGCCGTTTTACCGTACCGAGATGATAAAAGGTGTTCGCTTCATCTATCTGGATAGCAACCACCCGGATGTTGCCCCGCCTGCTGGCCGTGTGAGCGCTGACCAGATCGCGTGGCTGCAAGCACAACTCCATGCGGATGACACGACCCCGGTGGTGATCGCGGTGCATCACCCGCTGCTCAAAACGCATGTTTCAGCCTGGTTTGATGAATTTATGATGGCTGACAACGGGGACGCGGTTCATGCTGTGCTGGCCCGTGCCACCCCCCGGCTGCGGGGTGTGTTCTTCGGCCACGTTCACCAAAACATAACGTTTTACCGCGATGGCATCATGTATAGCGGCGTTAACAGCAGTTGGACGCAGTTTGACACATTGCCAACAGATGATATGCAAACCTTCAACGCGCTGGAAGCTGACCCTAGCTTTAACATGGTAACGATCACCACAGAGGAGACGTACATTCAACGCTATCCCTATCGTGTCGATGCGTGAACAACTCTTCATTAACTGTACCTTGAAAGCACTGCCAGTCTGTGCAAAATCGTGATACAACCGGAAATAGCCCGATTTACAACCAACAGCGGAGTGCGTGCAATGTCTACATGGATGGTAGTCGAAGACGAACCGGATATTTACGAAGTGCTGCTGTTGATGCTGGAGGCTTTCGGCGTAGAGGGCCTGGCCTTCGTGGACGGCGAAGAGGCGGTTGATTGGATAGAAGACGTAGACAACGGCCACTATCACGGTGAACTGCCGTCCGTCGCCCTGCTGGATATTCGCCTGCCGGGGAGCGTGAACGGGTTGATGGTGGGCGAGCGCCTGCGCCAAAGCCCCAACATCGGTGATGGCATCAAAATTGTGCTGGTGACGGCCTACAAGCTCAGCCCGGCTGAGGAAAAAGAGGCGATGGCGATAGCTGGAGCCGACCGGCTTATCTACAAGCCCATCCCGCGCTTTGAGGAATTCCGCAAGATTATTGACACGATCTAGGCGCGAGGCGCTCACATACCGCAAAACCCCCGCTCACAGCCCTTTTGTGGGCGTTTTTTAATAGGGTAGTACCGCAGGCTAGCGTGGACACGGGTTTTCTGCCCCCTCACCCCTAAATCCCCTTGTGGAAGAGGGGATTTTAGAGAACTGTCTTGGCTTCCTTTCTCCTCACTGTGGGAGAAAGGGCGGGGGGATAGAGGGCGGAAAATAAGGCATCCACGCTGTTCTGTACTCGTACCTTTGATAGATTGACCGCGATAAATACCCGGAAAGGACGCCCCACCCATGACCGATATGCCCCAGGCGGTTCACCCTGTTCGCCAGCGCCCGGTGCTGGCCGCTGCGATGTTTGCAGACTTTTTGCTGTGCGCGACGATGGGCATTATGCTGATGCTGCGGCCCCAGGTGGGCGCGGTGGGCATCGGTTTAAGTTCGCAGGCCGCGCTGAATAACGCCCTGTGGTTTATCCCAATCGGGATTGTGCTTCAGTTTGTGGCGGCCTTTGTGTTTTCCATCCTATTTTTGCTGCCCATGCCCAACCGCTGGGTGTGGGTGACGGTGGCCCTGAACGTGGTATTTGTGGCGGGCACTTATGCCGTGTGGTTGGCGGGCATCATCCCGCCAGATGGCGTGCAAACGATGTTGGTATTGGCCAATATTGTGCTGGTCATCGCTGTTTTGGAGGTGATTGGCGTGTTGTTCAACCGCTGATGGTTCCATTTGCGGGGCTGTCTTGTCATAATAGGAAATCAGCCATCTGACGGACGAGAGACGAACGGACAAGACTATGATCGTCAGCAACCCCGCTGAACTGGCGGGCCTGATTAAAGTGGGCAACGTGGTGGGGCGCACGGTGGTGCATATGGCCCGGCACATGCAGCCCGGCATGACCACCGCCGAACTGGACAACATCGGTGCCAGGTTCCTGCGTCAAAACGGTGCCGAAAGCGCCCCCATCCATGATTACAAATACCCCGCTGCAACGTGCATCAGCATTAACGATGAGGCCGCCCACGCCATCGCCTCACCCGACCGTGTAATTCGACCGGGTGACCTGGTTAATATCGACGTGAGTGCCATCATGGACGGCTACTATGGCGACACGGGGGCCAGCTTCCCGGTGCCGCCCATCAGTGAGGAGGTGCAGCGCCTGTGTGACTACACCAAGAAGGCACTCGCTGCGGCCATCAACGCGGCAAAGGCCGGGCAGCCGTTGTGGGTGATTGGCAAGGCCAGCGGGGCCGTCGCCAAAGAGGGCGGTTACACCATCATCCGGGAGTTGGGCGGGCACGGTGTGGGGCGCAAGCTGCACGAGCCGCCGCACAGCATCCCGCACTATTACACCAAGCGGGCGCGGGGCAAGCTCAAAGTGGGGCAGGTACTCACCATTGAGCCGTTCCTGAATGCAGGCAAGGGCGAAATCTACAAGGCGGATGATGGCTGGTCGCTGATTACCAAAGACGGGTCTATCGCCGCGCAATATGAACACACCGTCGTGATTACCGAGGGTAAGCCCATCCTGACCACCCGTGTTGAAGGCGTGGATTGGTAATTGTTACAGTTGCGGGCCGTCGCATGGGGTGGCCCCCACATCATCACGATAAAACGAATTAGAGAGAGGCCAACGCCATGACCACCCCCGCATTCTACAAGCCTGACCGCGTGGGCGAAATTTACACGCCGGATGTGTTAGCCGCCACCGAAGCGGGCAGCGCTGCCGGACTGACGCCTGCCGCTGAGGACAGCGAAAAGGGGCTGCTGCTGCTGATCGACTGTCAGATAGACTTCATTCATCCGGCTGGGGCTTTGTATGTGCCCGGTGCGGTAGAAGACACCCGGCGCACGATTGAATGGCTGTATCGCCACGCAGGCAGCGTGACCCAGATCATCGCATCGTTAGATAGCCACACGCCGATTCAGGTGTTTTCGCCGCCCTGGTGGGTAGATGGCGACGGCAATCACCCGGAGCCGTTCACCGTCGTTAGCGCTCAGGACGTGGCCGACGGCAAGTGGCAGCCTGTCTATGATGTGGATTGGTCGCAGCGGTATGTGGCCGAACTGGAAGAAAGCGCCAAAAAGCAGCTCATGATCTGGCCGTTTCACACGCTAATTGGCACCCCCGGCCACAACCTGATGCCCGCCCTCTATGAAGCGCTTGCCTATCACAGCACGGCACGGCAGGTATTCCCGCAAATGGTGACCAAAGGCACGCTGCCCCAGACGGAATACTATTCCATGCTGGAACCTGAAGTGAAAATCCCGGATCACCCGTTGGGCACGCTGAACACGGACCTCGTGAACGAAATCGCGGCTTACGACAAGATTTACATCACCGGGCAGGCCAAAAGCCACTGCGTGCTAGAAACGATAACCTCGCTGGTGCGCCACTTTAGCGACCAGCCAGATGTGATCGGCAAAATTCACCTGATTAAAGACGGCACGTCAGCCGTGCAGCACCCCGACATCGACTTTGACGCGCTGGCTGAGGACATCTATGCGGACTACGAAAAGCAGGGGATGCAGGTCGTCACAACGGCAGACGTGCCGTAAAAGCCAGGGCGGCTGGTGATGGGCCACCCTGATAACACGCGGTGGGGTTAGTCCCCGCTGGCCACGGCCTGCTGGTAGCGCCGCAGGCGTCGCTGCTTCGGCGTGCGGAACCACTCGCGCCGCCCTTCAAGAACGAACAAGCTAGACGCGATTAGCACGCCGCCGATCATCTGGAATGGGGTGAGCATGGGTTCACCCAACAGCACGATGGCCAGCAGCACCGCCAGCACCGGCTCCAGGGAGCCGACGATAACCATGCGTGAGGCCCCCAGCCGCCCAATCGCCTCGTACAGCGCGACGGTGGGCAGCACGGTTGTGGTAATGGCCAACCCCAGCAGTGCGCCACCCGTCTGCCAGTTGGGGATGCTTTGCAGGCCCATAAACAACAAGGCGGGCGTGATAGCGATTATAGTGCCGGTGGTCGTCCAGGCGCTGGCCCGCATTTTGGCCCCAAACCCCTGCATAATGTGCTGCTGCCCCACGTTATAGATGGCAATCGCAAACGCATTTAGCAGCGCAATCCCGATGCCGATCATAAAGCTGCGGTTGATGTCTACACCCGTTGCCATCAAACCGCCCGGTTCCAGCACGAACATCATACCGATCATGACCACGCCCAGCGCAAGCCAGCCACGCAGCGGGAAGCGCTCACCGAGGCCAGCATTGATAATCAACACCATCAGCGGCAGCACGCGGAATACCATTGTGTAGATGCGGGCGTCCACGCGGGCCAGCCCATAGAACGCGCTGAGGGCACCGACGGCCAGCACCCCGCCGATCAACATCAGCTTGACGCGGGGCAGCCGTTCGGTTGCTGTGGGATGGGTGCTGCGGCGGCCATGCAGGTAAACCAGCACCCACAGCACGGGCATCGCTGTCATAAAGCGCCAGCCCGCAATGTCGATGCCCTGCAAGTCGCTGTAACGGTAGATCAGCTTGGTGTAGATAGGTAGGAAGGCATAACCTGCCATCGCCAGGAATGCGAACAGCAAGCCTACCTGTGTCTTTCGTTGCATATGAGTTTGTCACCCTTCGATGGAACATTCAATTTACTACACAGAAACAACAAAAGCATCTGTTTAATTTGTAGGTGACACAGTTACCTTAGACGACTTGCGCCGGGTCAATCGTACTTCTAAAACACCAACCCCGGCGAAAATCAGTACAGCGCCCAGCAACTGCTGCGGTGCCATGATTTCCCCCAGCATGATCCACGCCAGCCCAATAGCGATAATCGGCTCAATGGTGCCCACAATCGCCGCCCGGTTAGACCCCAACAAGCGCGTGCCGATAATCAGGCTAAAGTAGGGCAGCACGGTTGCGATGGCCGCCAACCCGATCACAAACAGCCACACGCCCCCGGTAGTGGGCAGGTTGACGCCGGTAATCAAGGGCAGTGGCACCACAAACAGCAGCGCCCCGGTGATGGACCACGCGCTGGCCAGCACGGTTGGTGGGTAGCTGCGCTGTACGCGCTCGTTAATCAGGATGAACAGGGCAATTACAAACGCATTGACGAGCGCAATCACAAAGCCCTGTGTACTGACTGCTATCTCGGTGATCTGGCGCAGGTCTACGACGATGAGGGCCACGCCCAACAGCGTCATCACCAATGCGCCCCAACCGCGCTTGCTAATGGGCTGGCCAAGCGCCAAATTAATCAACACAATCATGGCCGGGTACGTGAAAAAGATGGCCACATACAGCCCGGCGTCTATCACACGCAGCGCAAAAAAGGCGCTCAAGGCCGCCATCACCGGGAAGACCCCCGTTAGCATCAGTGCCCGCCGGGGCAGGGGCCGCTCTAGCTTGACCGGGTTGGAAAAGCGCCGCCACACCGTCGTCAGCAGCCACATAACCGGCATGGCCAGCACAAACCGCCAGAAGGCCAGGTCATAGGGCACCAGGTCGCTGCTCTGGTAAATCAGCTTGGTGAAAATAGGCGTCATGGCATACCCAAAAGCCGACGCGATGATAAACAACATGCCGTTGCGGGTGGTGTTATCCACGATGGGCGCTTTCCGGGTTTGGCGGGTTCGATCAAGCAAGTTCGCACACTGTATCATGGCCCCTGCATACCATGTATAGCCAATTGTGAGGCGGTGGGGTTATTCACACAGGCTTAACCGTGTGTTTAGATAAGGTTGAAGGATTGTGGGGGGTGGGCGTCACACGCGATGCCCACCCCCGTCAGCTAGCCCAACTCCACGTTGAAAAGCGACAGCACGCGGTTAATCGGGCTGAAGATAGACGCCACCTGCGACCCCCCGAACAGCAGGCCCACAGCCATATTGTCTGCCGTATCTACCACCAGCGACCCGCTGTCGCCACTGCTGCTCATGCCGCTGGTGATGATCTGGTCAACAAAGCGAGCGGTACGGCTGCCGTGCATCGTGTCGTACTGCACGTTCACGGTTGCATCTAGCAGCGTGATGCTGCCCGTTGTTAACCCGGTGGTGCGGCCCATCTTGGTGACGGTCATACCCAGGGCGGGTTCTTTGGTGCCGTTGATGCGCCCGATAGACAGCACCTCGCTACTGAACATGGCCGGGTCGGTGGGGCGGGCCAGCGCCGCGTCAATGAGGTTATCCAGGCTGGCCTGGGCGATGAACGGCACTTCTGCCGGGGTGGCCCCGGTGACGCCCTGGGCACTCACGGGCGCGGGCGGCGCGGATTGGGCGCGGGCGTTAACGGACTGGGACTGCACGCGCTTGGTGGAGCCGCTGATTTGCGCGAGGGCATTCGCCAGGGCCACCGTCGCCTCCACGATGTCACAGCCGCTGTCGGGTGGGGTGGGCTGCTCGCCCGGTGGATTCGGGTTTGCCGGGGGCTGTGTGGGCGGGTTAGGTTGGGGGGTCGGGTCGCTTTGCGCGTCTTCAATGTAGGCCAGCGCCCGGAACTGGACCAGCCGGGCCACCACATCACCCGGACGAATGCCACCATCCAGCGGGCTGGGTTGCAGGATTTCGTCGCCAATTTGCACGTCGTTGCTGTTGGCCAACACATGATTGTTCGACAGCAGCAGCAGTTCCCCGTTGATGCGGCTGCGAACAACCGCGCCCAGCGTGCCCGCCCCCACCCGGAAGTGGGCCATACTCGCGCCGGGCTGGATGACCGGGCGCAAACGTTGGCGTGGGTTTACTGCCTGCTGTGCCCGCAGCACGCCGATTTCTACCACGTCGGTTCGCACCCCGTCAATTTCTGACGGGATGATGTCTTCCTCGCTGAGTGCGTCCAGCGGTTTTTTGCTTTGCACCAGCACCACGACGGATTCTTCGCCGTCGGCTTCGCCCAGCCGGTTTTTATAGCCGACGCCCACACCGATTACATTCCGTTTGGCAAGGAATTCGCCCGTCTTTTCATTTTTGGCCTCGCGTGCCCTTTGTGTCGCACTCATGTAATGTGTTGTCCTGTTGGTTGCATTGGGTTAATTGACAGTTTCATTGTAGGGGATGTGCCGCAAAGGTCCAAACGCAACCCAACACGGGGGGTCAATTGTCGTCGCTGAGCAGCACGTCGCGGGCGTCTTCAACCGTGTTGGCAAACAGCAGCGGCGACCCCAGCTTGTTCATCGCCACTTTGACGAACACACTCAAAAACGAGTTGGTGATCGCGCCAGACCCCACCACACACACCCTGTCGATGCGCGGGTCAATTTTCATTTTTTCTACCCACGCCCGCAGGTGGTTGATAACGTCACTGTTCATCAGGGACAGGGTATGCGTGCCATCAATCATCAGGTGAACGCGGCCCGCCTCGCTTTCGTCTAGCAGCGTCTCGCCGCTTTCCAGCACACGCTGAAGTTCGAGCCAGTTCCAGCGCCCCTCAAACGTGACGATCAGAATCGTTGGTGCTTCGTTATCCCATGTGCAAGTGACGGTCATGGTTGGTTACGTCCTGTCTACTTCAGCCAGTGGTCGATGCTGGTACAGGTCGCCGTCTACAAAGCCGCGTGAGCGGTAGTAGGCGCGGGTGCCAATCGCGCTGATGACGGCCAGTTTGCGGTAGCCGCGTTCGGTGGCAATGGCGGCGGCCCGTTCGATTAAGGCGGTGCCCAGCCCGGTATGTTGGGCGCGTCCGGCTTCGCTGGTGCCTACACTCACCGCCTGCCCATACACATGCACCTCACGGATCATAGCCGCGCCGGCCAGTTCGTCGGTCAGGCGGGTGCCCTGTGGCAGCGATAACCGCAGAAACCCGGCAATCTGCCCCGCTTCTGTAATATACTGCAAGAATGCTTCTTCGCCAATCGCAGATGGGTACCAGACTTCGTCCAGATGCAGTGCATCAACAGCCACCACCTGCCCGCGTATCTCGCGTGAGCGGATTTCCTGGCTGGCCCCGCCGCGCTTTTGCAGTTCACGCTCGGCCAGTTGGCGGAAGTTGGTGTGCGGGTTGCCCGTCACAATGTCAGTCGAGGGTATATCCCGAATGACGCGGGTCAGGCGGCAGTAGGCGGGTGTCATCTCGAATACGCTCACCAGCACATCCAGCAGTTCGTCATGCGTGTAGGGGTGCCAGTCCCCGCGCTGGTAAACTTGCATCAGTTCGGCGCTTTCGATGAGGCTGCACGGGTAGATTTTCAACTCGTCCGGGCAAAAGTCGGGGTCGGTGAACAGTTTTTGGTAGTCGTCCAGGTCGCGCTGTGGGTCACTGCCGTACAGGTTGGGCATCCAGTGCGCGTGAATCTTAAAGCCCGCGCTCCGCAGCAGGCGCACCGCCCGCCGCGTGGCCGCGACATCGTGGCCGCGCCGGTTAAGCCGCAGCACGTCGTCGTTCAAACTTTGGAAGCCAATTTGCACTTTGGTACAGCCCAGCCGCCGCACGCGCCGCACTTCATCTGCGCTGATGTGATCGGGCCGCGTTTCGATGACCAGCCCCACACAGCGGCAAGCCGCCGTTTCGTTGTATGTGTGGGCCGCGTCCAGTTCGTCCCAGGTCGCGTATTCATCCGCCGGGGAGCGCTGCACGGCCCCCGCAGCGGCTTGCGCCAGGTCACGGGAGCGGTGCATTTCGTCGCGGTAGACCTCTTGCACCACTTGATTGTAGGTGCGCCCCGGTTCCACGCCCGCAATCGTGACGTTGGTTGTGTTGCGCTCCGGGTGGAGTTGCGACTGTTCGCGGATGGCCGCTTCGACCTCAGCGCGGTGGTCAGCACCACTGCCAAAGTCATGCAGCGCGTCGAAGATGCGCTTCACAAACCATATCTGGTATGTCTCCGGGTAAAACGACCACGTCCCACCCAGGATGATAACCTCAACTTTGTCTGTAGGGTGGCCGATGTTGCGGTAGGCCAGCAGCCGGTTGTAGGTTTGCAGGTAGGGGTCGAAGCTGTTTTGTTCGGCGCGTTGGGCACCGGGTTCGTCGCTCAGGTAGCTTTTGGGCATCCGTACATCGTTGGGGCAAAAGATGCACTCACCGGGGCACGGGAACGGTTTGGTTAGCACGGTGACGGGCGTCACGCCGCTGATCGTGCGGACGGGCTTGCGGCGCAGGCGGGCCACGATGGCCGGGTCAAACAGGGGCAGGTCGCCGCGCTCGGTGAGCGTGTGATAGGCGTGGATGAGTTCATCACGCCCGAAGAAGCCGCTGCCGTCTTTAGGGTACTGTCGCAGAATATCGCGCAACCCGGCCCGGTCAAGGTCGGGTTGGGCAATCACAGCCCGCAGGATGCCGAGCAGGCCGTCGTGATAGTGGTCAACATCAATTTTGGAGTAGGTGCGTTTCATGGGTGGGCTGCGCTCAGCTTGCGTGATCGGTGTTCGGTCATTTTGCTCATTGCATCATAACAAATGCCACCCAGTGAATAAATGCCCGTCGTGTCGCGCTAACCCCGCCTCAGGAAGTCATCTAAAAAGCCCAGGTCAGGGATGGCATTGTCCAGGCCAGTAAAGCGCCCGGTGAAACGCCCCACCAGCCCAATCAGCCGTTGGATGGTGAACATGATAACGCCAACGCCGGTCAGGGCCGGGCCGCAAAACACGCTCACCCAAAATGTTAGCCCCACCGATTGGCTGACTGTTTGCCCGCCACTGAACTGCGCCAGCAGCAGCACATACGCACAGGCCGACAGGCCGACCAGCAGCACCAGCGATGGCAGCATCACCCCGCACCCCCGCCTGCGATTATTTGCGCCCATTGGCCCCCCGTTCTGCCCGCCAAATCGTCATCGCTGCCGCTACGATGTAAGAGATAATCCCGCCGACCATTGCTATCGTGCCAGCTATCGCCAGCCATGCCAGCACTCGCACGCCTGTGCCGCCAAATTCATTGGTGAAAATGATGCCCATCCCGGCCAGCAGCAGCACAGCCGCACCCAACAGCCCCGCGACGAATGCAGCCCGACCATAACGGGGCAGCGGGACGGCAACTGGCGTGTGTTCGTTTGTATTATCCGTCATTTCTGTAGAACCTTCATCGAAAATGTGTATTTAAAGCTCGAAAGCCTCAATCCCTTCCTCATCATTATCCGTCGGGCGCGAGCGCGGTGACTGCCGCTTTTTTCGCTCGATGCTGACGGTGCCTGCAACAGTTTCCAGGTCAACCTCAACCCCCCCAATCCAACCCGACACAAGATTATACACAAACGCGCTGATCGCCGCCCCTATCCCACCTAACAGCGCATACAGGAACGCACCAACGCCCACGCCCACACAAATACCCACCAGCCCCAGGCCGGTCATCAACCCTGGATTGATTTCCGAACTGCTGGCACCGCTGCCTGCAAATACCCCCGCCCCCAAAACCAGCGCCTGGATGAGCGTAAACGGCAGGAAGCTCACCATGAAGACCAACGCAGAAAAGACCGCACCCAGCTTAAACGCGCTGAGAATATCAATGTGTTTAATACGAACTTTCATGGGGCCACCCTCAGCTTGCTGTTGCCTATCACTTTTGAACGAGTCTATTATTGTGGCAAAGGCGTTTAATCTGCAACCTTCGGGGTTTGGGCGGGTGGGGCGATTGCAAAGCCAAAGTTTCACATCGCGGGGAGAGCGTCCGAAAAGGCAAGTTTTTGTTCGCTTTTTTCAAAAAGTGACGGGTTTGGGCAGCGCCCCGCGAAGCTGTGAGGGAGGGGCAGCACAGGGAGAACGCGCTTGCCCTGGCATCAGTGCGGATAACCGCCAATATGACTTCGGCATCTGGTATAGTGATAACCTGCCGTTAACCTGCTCACGGTACAACTGGCCCACCTGGACGCGCAATCGGACTAGCCCAGATTAACCTAAAGGACCCCTCACCGCTCTATGACCACGCGCATCGTCTCTGCTGCTGATATTCCCTTCCGACAGTTTACGCACCTGCTCAACGAGTCCTATAAGGATTACTACATCCCGCTGGACATGGACGTGCGCCAACTGCGGGAGCGCGTGGCCCGTGACGACATCGACCTGGTGGCGTCGAAGGTGGCCCTGCTTGGCGGGCTGCCTATCGGCCTGGGGATGCTGGCGCAGCGCGGCCATCGCGGTTGGATTGGCGGGGTGGGCGTGCTGCGCGAACATCGGCGCAGGGGGGTCGGGCGGCAATTGATGGAGGCCCTGCTGAACGCTGCCCGCGAGAAGGGGGTGCAGCACGTCCAGCTAGAGGTCATCCGGCAGAACGCCGGGGCACTGGCCCTCTACGAGAGCCTGGGCTTTGGCAAACGGCGCGTGCTGCATGTCGTAGAGGGCCAGCCCCTCCCTGAGCGGGGCCGCGTCAAGTTGCAGGCCGTCACGGTGGACGCCGCCTTGCAGTTCTATGATGCGTTTCATCCTGTGAGCAACCCCTGGCAGCGTGAACGGGTCACCATTGAGCGGCTTGGCCCCCGGCTGACGGCCAGGGTTGCGCTTGAGGTGGATACTGTCGTGGCGTATGCCATTGGCGTGTTCCGGGTGGATGTGATGCGCTTTGTGGATTTGGGCTGTGCGCCGGGGGCCGATGATGTGCTGCGGGCGCTGGTGTTAGAACTGCACCGCCAGAACCCGCTCACGGCGGGCAGCATTATCAACCTGCCAGAAGATGCCCCCGCGTGGCCTGTGCTGGCCAACCTGGGCTACATGCCCTACCTTAGCCAATACGAAATGACGCTGGCGCTGTAAGCCGAATTAAGAAATGTTTTACGCCCGCGCCCGTACACTATGTTATACTTTTCGTCTATCATTTGAACTCTGACGGAGTGAGGTCGTGCTTTTACTGGGCAGTCCGAGTATCCCCTTTCTGATTACTTTTTTGCTGGCATTGGTCGTCGCGGTGACCTTCCATGAGTTCGCACATAACTACATCGCGCACCTGATGGGCGACCCAACCCCGGCCAACAACGGCAAACTTACCCTCAACCCGATGGCGCACGTCTTTTGGCAGGGCTGGATTATGTTCATCCTGATCGGGTTCGCGCCGCTGGGCTTCGCGCAAATCAACCCGCGCCTGATGAACAACCCGCGCTGGGGCTACTTCGCGGCAGTGTCCGCCGGGCCGCTTTCAAACCTGCTGCTGGCGATTGTGTTCGCCATTCCAGCGCAGTTGCTGTTTACCCCGTTTGAGCTGGACTCAGCCCGTGTTGGGGCGACGACTGACCCTATCGCTATGTTTTTTGCGCTGTCTATCTTCTACAACCTGATTCTGTTCATGTTCAACCTGCTGCCCATGTTCCCGATTGACGGTTGGAAGATGGTGTGGGCCGTGCTGCCCCCAGATTTGGCCTATACGTGGGAAAGCTGGCAGCAGTACAGCCAATACGCGCTGTTTGGCCTCATCTTCATTAGCTTTGCCGCCCCGCAGCTTAATCTGCTGGGCATGTTGATCTTCCAACCGGCCTTTGTGATTTACCGGGTGCTCATCGGGGCATAAGGCACCATGACGCACACGCTTTACCGGGTAACGCAGGGCGTGCGGGCGCTGGCTGCGTTTACCCAAACGGTTGACTACACCCTGCCGCGCCAGTACCTTCCCCCGTCGCTGCTGGTCGCCTTCCAGCAGATGAAACGCAGCGAACAGTTGCACAGCATCCGCGTGTTAAAGGCTGTACTCAAGCAGGAACCCGAAACCCCGCACGACCTGGCCGTTGCCGCGCTGATGCACGACAGCGGCAAGGTCCGCTACCCGCTCAGCGTATATGGCAAGTCACTGGCCGTACTCACACGGATGTTTGTGCCGAGGGCGTATCGCTATGCTTGCGCCCGTGACCCACAACAGGCGGTGTGGGCACGCCCGTGCATCGTCGCGGAGCGTCACCCGCAGTGGGGGGCAGATATTTTGCGGGCGCAGGGCGCGTCTGAGCGGGCGGTGTGGCTGGTGGAACACCATCAAGAGGTGGTGGCGGGCTGGATGCATCACCCGTATGCGGCGCTGCTGTGGCGCTTGCAGCGTGCCGATGACATGAACTAATGCGGGGCTATGTCTCCATTAATTTCATATTTATTGACGTGAGTGGCTTTATTAATTTCACGTTAAACACCTGGTTGTGAAGACTTTCCAACGTGATTCAAATAGATGGCTAACGCTGCTGTCTTTCGGTGTCATGAGGGGTCACAATTGTTTACTGGTTGCCAATCTTGACGTAAAAATCGTGTTAAAAGGTGTCCTACCCATCGCGTTTTAGGTGTAAGATAGAGTTGATTTCAAAAGTTAAGGGTATAGGCAACGAGGAGGCCGAAAGATGGATACCACGCACGAAATCGCCAAGCTGGAACTGGAACGCCACGACCTGTACAAGCTGGCCGGTCACAACATGATCTCCAACAAGCAGCGGGAGCGCATCCAGGAAATTAAGGGCAAGCTGGACATGCTGTGGGATCAGCACCGCCGCGAAGAAGCCGCCCGCCGCTGGGGCACCCGCAGCGCCACAGGCCGCCGCAACACATCTGTTGCCTAACCGACGTACACAGCATTTCCTGCCAAAACAGACGCAAAAATCCCCTGCCATAAACTGTGGGGGGTTTTTTATTGGCATAACGCTGCCCCCCCGCCATAATAGACGCACCAATCCGCACACAACACAGGACACCCCCTCATGGCAGATTTAGCCGTTGCCATCCTCGGCCTGGGCCGGCTGGGCACCAGCGCAGGTTTGGCGCTCAAACGCTACAACGACATGCCCCGCGCCAGCAATCACTTTACCGTTACCGGCCACGACATGCTCGGCCCACTGGAGCGCACCGCCAAAACCCTCGGCGCGGTCGATCAAACCACAGCCAGTGCCCGCGCCGCCGTCACGGGTAAGGACATGGTGCTGCTGGCTGTGCCCTATGCAGAGTTTAAACGCACCCTGCAAGACATCGCACCGGGGCTGCGTGAAGGTGCGGTGGTGCTTGACCTGTCGCCGCTCAAGCAGCGGGCGATTGACACGGCCCGCGATCTGCTGCCGGAGGGTGTGTTCCTCATCAGTGGGACGGCAGTGGTCAATCCGATTTATTTGTGGGATGGGCTGGACGACACCGAACACGCCCGCGCTGACTACTTCGATAACGGGGCGGTGCTGCTGGCCCCCGATGCTGCCGTCAACCCGGAGGCCATCGACCTGGTAACAGCGTTTATCAACGTGTTAGGGGCGGATGTGCATTATGTTGACCCGGCAGAACACGACGGTGTGATTGCCGCTACCGAGGCAGTGCCCGCGCTGTTGGGGCTGGCGGCGTTTAGGGCGATGAGCAGCGGTGATGGGTGGGGGGAGGTGCAGCGCCTGACCAATCCGGCGTTCGGGCGGCTGACGCACCGCATCATGGATACGCACCCGGACGACCTGCGCGACCTGCTCGTTTATAACCGTGACAACACGGTGCGCCACCTGGACGCGGTGCTGGCCACCCTCACTGAACTCCGTGAGCTGCTGAATGAGGGCGACAGCGATGCAATAGAAGCCGCTCTCGTCAATACAGAGAAGCGCTATCAGGCGTGGATTAAACAGCGCTCCCAGGGCAAATGGGACGACGCCCTCGACCAGGACGCACCGGACAACGCCTCGATACTATCCGGGTTTTTGGGCGGGTTTCTATCTGAGCGGCTGTTTGGCGGCAAAGACGACGATGAAAAGGGCAAGCGATAACTAACGACTCAGCCCTCACCCTCGCCCTCACCCCCCTCAATCCCCCCTCTCCCGACCGCCGCTGCGCGGCTAGGCGAGGGGGGAGGCACCGGGTGCCGCTGTTTGAGCCAATCTCCCAGGGCCACAGGCCCGTTTGGGAGAGGGGTTGGGGTGAGGGCTGAGCAGTTACGCAATAGCCCTGAAAAAATAACAGCCCATTCTGGCCGTAAACCCCAATTCAGACTATCATACAGGGATAACCAGCCTCTAACACTAGGGAGGAACGCCCATGCCAGCCGATGTATCCTGGTACATTAAAGACCGGGTGCTGCAACTCAACTTGACCGGGGATGTGACCCGCGACGAACTGGCCGACGTGGCCACCCAAACTGCCGCTTATATCGACGCCGCCCCCGATCAATCGGTGGTACCGCTGGTGCATACCCTGGTAGATGCTACCCAGATTGAGGGCTTCCCCAAAATCTTGCGGGACTTCGCCGGGGCCTATCAGCCGATGGCCAGCCACTACCAAATCGGGTGGGTGCTGCTGTACGGCACCGAAGACCCGCTCATGCTGTTCATTGCAGACGCCGCCAGCCAGATGTTTACCACGCGCTTTCGCAAGTTCAAAACCCGGCCAGAAGCGGTTGCTTTCCTGCAATATGTTGACAGCACCCTGCCCGACCTGCCCGATTAGGTATACAGCGGCATCCGAAAACCAAAGGTGCTGCCCTCACCGTATACACTGTGGAAGATAATCTCGCCGTGATGACGGCGCACAACGTTGCGAACGAGGTGCAGCCCCAGCCCTGTTCCCTCAATTTTGCGCGTCTCTTTTGACTTGGCGCGGTAAAACGGCTGGAACAGGCGGCTTTGCATAGCATCCGGGATGCCGTAGCCGTTATCTGTAATGGTAAATACCGCATGTGTACCCGCTACAACCAGCCGCACCTCAATCGTCCCGCCCGCCGGCGTGTACTTGACGGCGTTGGTCATCAGGTTAGCGACGGCTTCTAACAATTGGGCCGCGTCCCCCTGCACCATTACCCCCGATGGCGGCACCTCTACAATCACCTGCTGCGACCCGTCTGTGGGCAGGGTGACGGTCATCGCCGCGTGAATCTGCTCCGCCAGATCAACCACATTCATATAACGTTCGTCCACTGTAGCCTGAATGCGCTCTAGCGACAGAATATCGCTGATGATCTTTTGCATCCGGTGAACGGAGCCAATAATATCGTCCACATACCCCTGTTGATAGTCTTGCAGCGGGTTATCGGCGTCATCGCGCAAAAAATTAGCATAGTTAAGCATCGTGGTGAGCGGCGTCCGCAGGTCGTGGGCGGCAATGCGGATCATGTCGGTTTTAAGCTGCTCCAACTCGCTCACCTGCTGGTACAGGTCTTCAAGCTGGTTTTTGTCTTGCTGGTGCTTGATGGCATAACGCAGCGTGCGAATCAGCAGCTCAGGCTTGAGGCGGCTTTTGTCTAAAAACTCGGCGGCCCCGGCTTCCAGCGCCCCCAGGTCAACGTCCCGGTTGCCGTGCCCGGTAAGCATGATAATCGGCGTGCGGTTGCCGTGCCCGGTGGCATGTTTGAGCAAGTCGATGCCGCTGTAACCCCCCAGGTGATAGTCCATCAGGCAGGCGTCGTGCTGCCCGCTCAACAGTGCGGCGATGGCATCATTAAAAGACACCACGCACGTCAGGTCAAAGTGCCCCTCACCCTGCGCCATCATCAGCATGTCTTCTACAAAGATGTGCGTTTGTTCCTCATCATCCACCAACAGGATATTGTAGCCCGGTTGTGAAGCCATTGGCCATTCTTCCTCCGCATTCTTTAGTAACTACTCGGCCCTCACCCCAACCCCTCTCCCGAACGGGCCTGTGAGGGGCTTAAACAGCGGCACCCGGTGCCTGAGCAGTTACGCCAGACGCCAGCCTGTGGTGCGACCTGATTTGATAAACGAGAGAAATAAGGCCATGAACACCCCAAACTATCATCTTTACGAACTCACGCCAGAAGCCGTTGATACCCTCGCCCCGTCAGATGTCACCGGCGAGAGGATTGGCATCCTTGTTCACGACGATAAAGGCACGCTGGACTATCGCCGCTTTATGGATGACCTGCCCGTGCCGTGTGCCGCGCTGGCGTTTGTGACGCGCAAAAAGCTGCGCCCGCACCGCCAGATGGCTGCGTGCATGGGCCTCTCGCGGGAACATGGCTGCCCGTGTGGTGTTTTTCGCACCCCGGAACAAGCCCGGACGTGGCTGGAAAATCGACTGGCGGTTTAAGCAAGGGCAAGCAGAAATTAAAAGCGGAACGTGTCTCACACGTTCCGCAGCCGCTGCATGATATGGGAGGGGGAAGGTGTACTTCGGCCACTATTCGTTCAAAAAGCGTGCCGGAACTTTCCACCAGATGCCATAGGTAGAACCGGCCACACCCAGAATGAAGCCGTAAACCATATTGCCCAGCAGCAGCACAAACCAGTTGACCGAATCAGCCATTACGTCTGGTGCCAGGATGGGCAGCAGAATAACAGATGAGCCGATAAACGCCAGAATGCCGTACAGCAACCCGGCGACCATCCACATGGTGCGATGAATAGGCGGCATAATCACAGCGAAGACGTAGCCTAGCACAGTACCCAACACCAGGTTGATAATCGTACCAGCGATCACCGGGAAAACGCCCGTCATGTTGCTGCCGAAAATAACGCTGGCAATCACACGCGGGGCGGTAAACAAGCCGTTGCCCGTGGCAACAATAACGGCTGTAATCGCAATCACGATACCAATTGACCCGAACAGGCCCGCGACAGCACCCACCCGGCGCGGCAGCGCCCCGGCCATGTTTTCAGCAGCGAGACGTGTTTGCGAACTTTGGACGTGGTCATTTTCAGGGGAAGTTGTGTTTTGCATAAGATGAATTCCACTCGCTAAAGGTCTGATCTTTTGGCGAACGCCTAATGACGTTCTCATATATTGAAGCACTCACAGGTGAGGTGATTACCCGCCCACGCTGAGCAGACTATTAAGGATGCTTTTCACAAGGGATGCCCCACACCTTTTATGACCTACCCTGATTTTTATGTCAAAGGAACGTCATAGCGCGGGTTGTAAGCGATTAAGCAGCGGCTTTCAACGCCTGGGGAGGCACACCAGCGTGATGATGCGCCTCCCCAGCCACATTGGGGGGGAACTTACGACTCGGTATCGGTGGTTTCGCTGCTTGGTGCGTCGTCTTCTACCTCACGCACAACGCGAATCTTAATTTTAGCGAAGAAAGCCACTACGGTGGCAATCGCGGCAATTTGCCAGGACACCAGCGCGACAACTGCGCCAGCGGCCACACCCGCCGTCAGCGGAATTTCCAGCAGCACCTTTTCTTCAGCATTCATGAAGATTAAGCGGCGCACGTTGCCCTCTGCCACGAGTTCTTTGGCGCGGTCCAGGGCGTCACGGCCTGCCACTTCGATGTCCTCGATGATGCGGCGGCCCTGCTCTTTGGCCTTTTCGCCCATGTCATCAGGGTTCGGCTCATAGTTCATGTTGTCTTTATCTGCCATTGCGATGTCTCCTTTGAGATCAGTGAATTAGGCGTCTAGCAACCTATACGCAGGTGGTACGCTAAAAGTCGCCTGCTCTATTTGAGCATACCGCACTTTTGTTAGTTCTTTATTGTTTTACCCTGTGGGATGGGCTTAACTGTCTGTTCCTGTGAGCGCGGCACCCGCAGCCTGCTTAAAGCGGCGCAGCAGCAGCGCCCGGTCGCGCTCCAGGTTGTAGGCCAGTTGGGTGCGCTCATGGGCCAGGTCAAAATCACCTTTAAGCGCTAAGTCCACAATTTGATCCAGGCTGGGCGTATCGTCCTCGCTGGCCAACTGCTCCAGCAACCCCCGCCACATCAGGTCCTCCAACAGCACTTCCAACACCGCATGGGGGCGTTCCGCCGCTATCTGTTTAAGTCCAGCACGGGCAGGCGCAGCGTCAGTGTCATCAGCCGTGTGATAAACGTCAGGTTGGCTTTGCAACAGCAGGTTCCGCAGATATTGCTCAGACATCAATGACTCCTTTAGTAGTTACAGCTTTTGCATCCGCTCCAGGGCGCGTTCTGCCGCCGCCCGGATGCGCTTATCTAAGTGGCGGTTTGACCGGATGCCCCCCAGTGCTTCGGTGGCGCGGTCGTTGTTGAGGCGCATCATGGCTTGCAGCAGCGGCTTGATCGTCTCGAACGTGTCTGGCGTGGGCGGGTGCAGCGTCGTTGCCTGCACCACCGTTCGCAGCTTGTCTGCGATAGTATCGGTAATGATCGGCGTCGGGTTGATGTTGTCGTAACTGCGAATCACCGACCAGCGCCGCCGCGCCATTGACTGGTCACCACCCGCGTTTAAGTAGCGCACCAGCGCCCCTGCATAATCCCCCTGGCCAGACATGCCCAACGCCGCCGCTGCAATCAACCGGCGTTCTTCTGGAGCCGTGCCGCGCACCATCACCATCATCAACATATCGTAATCGCGCTCATCGCCAAATTCGGCCAGCACCTGCTCGCCAAGCTGCGGGTTTATCGCCATCCAGTCGGCCAGGAAGCCCTCTAGCAGCCCATCATAACTCCCCATGATGGCCGCCTGCACCCAGATGGCCGTACCGCGCACGGTGGGGTTATTGTGAGTGCGGCCCACCCGCCGCAGCGCGGCCAGCGCGTCGTCACTGCCGATGAGGGCCAGCAGATTCATGGCATCCAGCAAATCATCGTCATGACGAGATTGGTCTTCAAGCATGGTCAGCAGCGGCCCCACCGCATCGTCGCTTTCCAACCCGGCCAGATACTCCAGGCCCGCTGCTCGCGTATCGCCCGTGCTGTTGAACACTCGCGCCACCATCGCCGCTGTACCCGCCCCGGCGTCGTTAACCAGCGGGTCACGCACTGCCGATGGCTCATCCGGCGGTTTGTTCAGGCTGATGCGCACATTGCTGGCCATCGAGCGCATATCCTTACCCATCAGGTCAGCCAGCGCGTCCCCATCCAGGGATGTTTGGGCCAGCAGCCGCCGCGCCCTGGCTGCATCCCCGCTTTTCAGGTGAATCAGCATTGTGTCCAGCACATCGCCCAGCACCGCACGCAGCACCCGTTCCGCAAAACCACCCCGCACCAGGTCTTGCAGCAGGATGTGCGTCAGGGTGGGGTCATCGGCTTTGTGAATCGTCTTGTGGGCCACACGCTGCTTGAGCGGGGTGGTCTCGTCGCCCAGGTCTGGCGCAAACAGCAGGCGCACCGCACTGCGGATTTTCTCGTCGTCGTTGAGCGGGGCGGCGGGCTTCATAAGGGGGTCGTCAGCTTCCGCTTCGGCCACATTGACGACCGTTTGTATGGGCGAGGTCACCGTTTGGTGAGGCGCTTCGGCCAGCGCGGCAGCGAAGTCGGCCACGGTGGGGTAACGCTGATCGGGTTGTTTGGCCAGCACCCGCTGGAAGACCGGTTCCAGCGCCGGGTCAAGTTCTGGGCGGTGGGTGCGAAGGGGCGGCGGCGGTTCTTCGATGTGTTTACGCATCAGCAAGGGCATATTGGGTGCCTGGAACGGCGTTTTGCCCGTCAGCGTGTAGTAGACCACCACCGCCAGCGCATACTGGTCAGATTCTGGCGCGGCATCCTTGCCCTCCCACTGTTCTGGGGCCATATAAGACGGTGTGCCGACAGACACGCCAGATAGCGTTAGCTGTGAGGTGGCCTCAATCACTTTCGACACGCCAAAATCCACCATGTAGGGCACGTTCTGGCTGTCAAACATGATGTTACTGGGCTTCACGTCGCGGTGAATAATGCCGGTGGTGTGGGCATAGTCCAGCGCATCGGCCAGTTGGCGCACAATCGGCACAATAGCGGGGACGGTGGGCAGGGGGCGTTGGTGCTTGAGCAGGTAGTACACTCGCTGTGCCAGCGACCCGCCCCGCAGCAGGCGCATCACAGCAAAGCTGAGTTCGCCGTCGGTGCCGCTGTCGTAAAAGGGCACGATGTTGGGGTGTTTGAGCGTATCGGCAATGCGGATTTCCCGGTTAAAGCGGGCTACAAACTGCGGGTCTTCGCTGGTGGCGTTGTTGATGACTTTGATAGCAACTTCGCGTTGGGTGGCGCTGTGCCGGGCATGATAGACTGCCCCCATGCCGCCCATCCCAATCAGTTTGGCCAGTTGATAAGGGCCGAGGGTTTCGCCTTCCAGTTTGTCCAAGCGGGTCATGGTTTGCCTTCGCGTGTGCTTGCCCTGCTACATCCGTATTGTAACGCGAAAGGGTTATGAATCTACAAACAAAAAAACCCCTCGTTTGTGAGGGGTTTGCATAGTCGGGGCGGCGGGATTCGAACCCACGACCTCACCGACCCGAACGGTGCGCGCTACCAGGCTGCGCTACGCCCCGAATCTATGGCCGAAAGTATACGGCGCAGCCGCAGGTGGCTGCAAGCCCCAATCCAGCGTTAGGGCTACTGCAAAGTCAGGGTTTCACATCGTGGGGACGCTGTCCCTGCACCCCTGCAAAGGGTGTTAACCCTTTGAACCCGTCTTTTCGGACGCAAAGCGTAACTGCTCAGCCCTCTCCCAAACGGGCCTGTGGCCCTGGGAGATTGGCTCAAACAGCGGCACCCGGTGCCTGAGTAGTACCGCTCATCGGCTACAAAGCTCTTTGTGCTATAACATCGTACCTATTGCCAACATGCCCATCAAATGTTAGACATGCCCCAATTCTACGCCGTCAAATTTGCCAGTGTTGACCAAATCCAGGCCGCCCGTGACCAAAATCAACCCAACTGAAACGCCCCCCCCTGCGCCCAACGCAGGCGAATGGGTGCGACGCCGCACACTGCACTGGGCGCAGTTTTGCGGGCGGGTGGCGCATCGCCTGGGCCTGCACCCGGATGTGATTACCCTTATTGGCACGCTGTTTGTGATGGCGGGCGGCCTGGCAGCGGGCAGCGGGCGCTTTGCGCTGGCCGCCTGGCTGATTCTCATCGGCAGCTTGCTGGACGCGCTGGATGGCGCGGTGGCCCGTGTGCGCGGCACGCCGCACCCCTTCGGGGCGATGCTGGATAGTGCGTTAGACCGTTATGCTGACGGTTTCATTTTCATTGGTTTGAGTTATCATTTTGCCGGTCAAAATCAACTGCACTTGGTGCTGCTGTCGCTGCTGGCGATGGTTGGCAGCTATGCGGTAAGCTATGTGCGGGCACGCGCTGCCGCGCCCGATGTGGGTGTTGAGGTTCGCATCGGTGTGTTTACGCGCTTTGAGCGGCTGGCCGTGCTGCTGGTGGCGTTATGGCTTTCCAGGTGGCTGCTGGTGCCGGGCCTATGGCTGTTGGCCGTGGGCACCCACATCACAGCGATGCAGCGTTTATGGTTTGTTCGTCAACACACAACAGGGACTAGAGAATAGATGTTAGCACTCTACATTGTACTGGCTGTGCTGGGCCTGGTTCTGGTCATCGCGCCGGAAGTGATTAACCGCGCCAAGCAGGGCAATGCCGTGCGGTCAAGCCTGGGCAACCGTGCCGATACCATCCTGGGCATTGTGGGCACGGTAGGCACGTTTTTGCTGCTTATCGGCGGCATTGGCATTTTAGTCAACCGCTTTGTACCCGGCTTCGACCTGGGCCAGGGCATCGCCTTTGACAACCGCGAGAGCATTACCATTGGCGGGGCGCTCCAAATCCGCTATTACGGCATTATCATTGTGGTGGCCATGCTGATTGCCGCCAACGTCGCCGCCCGCCTCGCCGCCATTGATGGCCGCGACCCCGAACACATCTGGGGGGCGCTGACGTTTGCCATCATTCCGGGCATTATCCTGGCGCGGCTGTGGTTTGTCACCTTCCCGCCCGTTACGTCACAGTACGACGCGGCCTATTTTTACAGCAACTTCTTCGATGTGAACAACGGTGCCATTGCCATCTGGAGCGGCGGCCTGAGCATTTTCGGGGCGATGATCGGCGGGTTGGGCGGCGCGTTCGTCTACTTCCGCACCAACGGGCTGGCCATCCCCGCCTGGCTAGACATCGCCGCCGTTGCGCTGCCGTTGGGTCAGGCGATTGGGCGCTGGGCCAACTACATCAACGAGGAACTTTACGGCACTGTGACCACGCTGCCCTGGGGCATCACCATTCCGGGCGACAAGCGCGTGTTCCCGTTCACCAGCACGGTTGAATACCCGGTGGGCGACACGCTGTTTCACCCGCTGTTTTTGTACGAGTCGCTGTGGAGCCTGATCGCGTTTATCGTGCTGCTGAACCTGTTCCTGCGCCGCCGTAACACGCTGGTGCCGGGCGACATCTTCCTGTTTTACCTGATTCAGTACAGCGTCGTCCGCTTCCTGCTGGAGTTCCTGCGATTGGAAACAAGTGTGATCGCCGGGTTTAACGTGTCTCAGGTGTTTATGGTGATTGTGTTTATCGGCGCGGGTGCGGCACTGTTCCTGCGCCGCCGGAGTGCGAACACGCCCAAACGCAAAGACCTCAAAGACCGCCCCACGCCCCGCCAAATGGAAGAAGCACGGGCGTAACGCCGAAGCACGTTCGTTTTTGCTGCTATCCGCCGGGATGAGCGGTGCCTCGTCCCGGTGGGGTTGGTTCACCCTTACCCCCGCACGCAAGGCCCACAAAGCATGAACAACTGACCTACATTTCGTGCATAGCGAGGGGGGTATTTCAGGTGATTGGCGACGAAGCCTCTCCCTCCCCCACCGCCGCTGCGCGGCCAGGCTTTGACAAGCACCCACAGCCGGACCTGGAGCCAAGCTCCCAGGGCCAGCGGCCTGTTGGGGAGCGGGCAACTGTTTCTGCCAAAGTATTGAATGGCACCCCATAGCGAGATTCGGTTTTGCGGTTTGTGGCGTTTGCAGGCACAATGATGGTCGGGCAAACCGGAATCGAGTCGTTAACGCCATATGGATTACATCTCGCAGAAGTCTATCCCGCTGCTGATTAGCAAGCTAACCACTGCCATCACGGCCAGCCAGCGTGGGCGCGACCAACTGCGCTACGCCCAGCGCCGCGAAGAAATCAAAGATGAACTGGTACTGCGCGGCGAGGCCGCCATCGCCCCCATGATTGACCTGATGAAGCGCCGCAGCGACGACCTGTGCTTGCACGCGGCAGAGGTGCTGGGCCGCATGGGTGCCGAACAAGCGGTGTTACCCCTGGCGCAAATCCTGGCGGAGCCATACCCCTACTTCACGCGCCAGTGTGCCGTGCGGGCGCTGACCGCCATCAACACGCCAGATGCCGCGCTGGCGGTGAACATTTGGCAGGGGCGTATGGGCAGTGTGCGGCACAAGGTGGAAGCCTACCTGGGCGATACAGAGGACGATGCACAGTTGTTAAAGCGGTTGGGCAAACTGGCACAGGATCATCAGGTGAGTGCGCGGCGCGTGGCCGAAGCCTACCTGTTGTGTACGTCAGAAACACTCTCTCCCGAAGCGCAAATCCGGCTGGCCCAGCTTCACCTTACCCCCGACGAGTGCGCCTACATCGAAGCGGTGCAGGCGGCGCGTTAGTTAATCGGCTTTGCCAAATCGCCCGGTTGCCCGCTTAGCACGCTGCCGTTTAGCCCGGTTGATAAAGGCGAGGGCTTCTTCTTCACTGTCAGCAATTTGGAAAATGTGGCACACCGGCGGGTAAGTTTCTTGAAGGGTGTGGCCAAGGCTCCGCAGGTAGAAATTGGTGCAAATGACGGCGAAAACCCCCACATTGGACGTGTGGCTACGCTGCATGATGATTTGTCGTGCGGTTGATAGAATGCTGCCATCAGGAATACCGTGTTCATCAGGGATGCGGACGATGCAATCAACCACTTGCTCACACTCCGCCTGAATATCCTGATAGATTTCCCCAATGCTGTGTAAGTCTTCAGCCGTTTGTAGGGCCAGCACAGTGATATTATAGATGTATCGCTTTTGCTCGTACCAACCATGCCGAATTCGCAAAACGTTAA
>DAOTTY010000025.1:0-64764 GCA_034437575.1 Anaerolineae bacterium
CTGAAGGATTTCCTGCGTGGCTGTGCTGGCCTGGATTGGTGTCGCTTTTGGGGTTGGCATGATGGCTTCTCGCTTCTTTTTCCTTTGTCCGGCCTTATTTTACTACACTGATGGCCCAATTCCGCTAGCCTGTACTAGTCGAGGGCAATCTTTCGCAAATCAGCGCGTTGCAAATGCCACTCTCCAGCACAGAGGATGTACGCGCCTATGCTGAGGCGCTTTACCTGTTCAACAACAGTTTGTACGCCGACGCCTACGAGCTGGTCTTGCCGTTGGTCCCGGTACCGCTGGGGGATCCGATGCGCGTAAACAACATGACGATGGGTGACATTCGTTACTCACCGCATCTCTACTTCCTCTTAGGCGACATTCACCGTGAAACCAGCTTATTCAATTTCTCGCGTTTTGCCTATGAGCGTGCGCTAGAGATTGCCATAGACTATAGTGATGCCAACAGTGAAGGGGTTGCACACCTGCGACTGGCCGAACTCGCGCCGGATGAGGCGGTCATGCACTATGAGGCCGCGATTGAGGCTTTCACCGTCGCAGGTAACAATGACGGGATTGAGCAGGCGCAGACGGCGCTTGCCGAACTCGATTAATCTGATTTTCTCTGCCTTGGTGGCTCATATGGTCACCGGGGCGACCTCTACCCTCTTTTATCCATTTTTGGGAGTACACATGAATAACTTACAGCGATTCTGGCTCGTGTTAGTCGCAGGGTTCTGTCTGGTGGGGGCGTTGCCGCTGGCCGCGCAGTCCACGGATGTTGACCTACCGGACCTTGACCCAGCGTTTGCCGAATCCCTGGCGGACGGCACCCTGCGTCTCACTTTCTACCGCACCGCTGACGAAATGTACTGTGATCTGGACCCAACTGAGCAATTCATCGAGATTGCAGACGAAGGCATTTACATGGGCCTTGTTGAACGAATAAGACGAATAGATGGCCCCCTCCCAAGCCCATGTTTGAGTTAT
The DNA here is from genome assembly GCA_034437575.1 of Anaerolineae bacterium. Classification (GTDB taxonomy): domain Bacteria; phylum Chloroflexota; class Anaerolineae; order Aggregatilineales; family Phototrophicaceae; genus DAOTTY01. The sequence continues at coordinate 979 of DAOTTY010000025.1, forward strand.
GCGACGCGATAGCTGTCGGGCATACCGAGCTGGGTCATCCGATTCAGGGCCGCGATTTTGATGCACGCTTCCGTGGTTTGGCGTGAGAGAGTGCGGGTGCTCAGGGTATTTCCGAAGATGATCTTGAATCGATACATAGCCGTTTCTGCAAGGGATCGCTGATGATAACCGGACTCGTGTTTCCACTTTTTACGCCTGCCTTTTCGGATCGCTCGGAGGTTTTCGTCGCGCGGTAAGGGCGGCTTATGCGAATTGCCATGTTGCCAGATCTTCGCGTTCTTGCGTGGCGGGCGTGAAATGACACCCTTTTCATTCCCTTTGGTGAGCGCCAGCTCATGATTAACTACTCAGGTACCCCTACGTCATTCAGATAACAAGGGGGCCTAACGGGTATCTAGCGGGCTAAAACTTATTACACACATTCACAAATACATTGTAATTTTTGCCATGAAAGTCCATAAATGTTCACTACGGTCATCACGGCTACCCTGTGATACCCTGCCTGAGCAATTCCCACTTCCACTTCTCAATCAAGTGGGGCGACGGTGGTACCCATGCAGCGCAGGCGGAACGCCTCACATCTAACCGTATGACGCTTACAACTTACAACACACATCGCTAACTTCCCGTATACCTTTCAGGCTTTAAGATGCTCAACGTGGAGGGTTGCCCATGCGGGCGCGGCCTGATGTGGTTAAACTACGGTTCGTTATCTAATCGCACAACAGGACAGAACCTATGCAGGACATCGTGATTACCAACGCCGTCATCTGCACTGACGGCCACACCCACAACCGCTGGCTGTGGTGCCGCAGCGGTAAAATCGAAGCCTATGGCCGTGGCGACCCGGCTTATGATGGTGACCCCCGCTTGATTGACGCAGGCGGCATGACGCTCATCCCTGGCTATGTAGACATTCACGTTCACGGCGCGGCAGGTGTTGATGTGATGGACGCCACGCCAGAGGCGCTGGCAAAAATGGCTCGCTTCTACGCCCAGCACGGGGTCACATCGTTCCTGGCGACCACCTGGACGGACACCCGCGAACACATCACCGCTGCCCTACAAAACGCCGCCCAGCACATCGGCCCATTTGAAGGCGGCGCAACCCTGCGCGGTGTCCACCTGGAAGGGCCGTACCTCAACCCCAAAAAGAGCGGTGCCCAGAATAAAAGCTATGTGCGGCGGGCACAGCGCCAAGAGGCCATGCCCTGGCTGAATATGAACGTCATCCGGCTGTTGGCCCTGGCCCCAGAATACGAAGAAAATCACTGGCTCATCGAAGACTGTGCCGCACGCGGCATCACGGTGGCCGCCGCTCATACAGACGCCACCTACGAAGAGATTGTCCACGCAGCATCACTCGGCCTCACCCACAGCACGCACACCTTCAACGCGATGAGCGCCCTGCACCACCGCCGCCCTGGTACAGTCGGTGCCGCGCTTGCCATTCCACAAATGACGTGTGAAATCATTGCTGATAACATCCATGTACATCCAGCAGTGCTGCGCCTGTTGTGGAACGCCAAACAATTCCAGAATGTTGTGCTGATTTCTGACGCTATTCGTGCTGCCGGGATGCCCGATGGCGACTACCCTGTTGACGAGCGCACGGTATACGTCCGGGATGGGGTGGCCCAACTCGAAGACGGCACCCTGGCGGGCAGTACCCTCACAATGGACGTGGCCGTGCGGAACTTCCTGGCTGCAACGAACAGCACCATTGATGTAATTTACGAAACAGCGACCATCGCCCCGGCGGGAGTGGCAGGTATTGCCGATGTGACGGGCAGCATTGCCCAGGGTAAAGACGCCGACCTGGTGCTGCTGGACGATGACTGCAACGTCCGCATGACGATGGCCCAGGGCCGGGTGGTCTACGAGGCGTAAGTTAGCGAGTGTTCATCGTGGGTTAAAGCGCAGGTTGTGGCCACTTTGGTACAAGTATAGCGTTTACACGCAAACAGGTAACGAACTCACGATGAATAAATTACATGTGATGATGCTGGTGATTGCAGTGCTGGCGGCACCTATCGCACACGCCCAGGACGATACCATCAACACCCCAACCGAAACCGCCTTCCGCGCAACGGTCAACAACACGGGTGCTTACGACTCGGCACCCGTTCGGACAGAACCCCAACGGCGCTGGCAGTATCAAATTCGCCGCCCGGTGCGAACGACACCCGCTGTTGCCAACGGCCTCGCCTACACAGGCAGCGAAGATGGCAACCTGTACGCTGTGGACGTGCAAACCGGAGAACTCGTGTGGCAGTTTGAAGCCGGGGAGCCTGTCGTCAGCACGCCAACGGTGGTTAACGGCACGCTGGTTTTTGGCAGTCACACCGGCAGCGTCTATGCCCTTGACCCGCAAACTGGTGACGAACGGTGGACATTTGAAACCGACGGTCAGGTGTATTCATCACCGGCTGTCAGTGATGGTGTGGTGTACATCGGCAGCCGCGACAGCAACCTGTACGCCATTGACCTGGAAACAGGTGAAGGCATTTGGAGCTACAACACCGGTGGCGAGGTGTGGTCATCCCCAGGTGTGGCAGATGGTATGGTGTATATTGGCAGTCGCGGTGGCACGCTTGCCGCAGTGAACGTGAACACAGGCGAGGCTGTATGGGTCTTCGACCCCGATGCGGCATTTGATGGCTCCCCGGCTGTGGTAGATGGGGTCGTGTACGTGGGTAGCTACAATGGCGAGGTGTATGCGCTGGATGCCACCACAGGTGACATCATCTGGGCGGTTGACCTCGGTTCGCAGATTTACGCCTCTGCTGCTGTAAACGCTGACACCGTTTTCATCAACGGCACCGATGGCACATTACACGCGCTGGGTGCGGCAGATGGCAGCATCTTGTGGACGTTCGCGTTGGGCAGCCCGGCATATTCGTCGCCCTCACTGGCCCAGGATGTGGTGTACGCGCTCAGTGAAAAGGACGGCCTGATGTATGCTTTGGACGCCGCAACAGGGGGTACATTGTGGCAGTATCAAACAGGCCGTCAGGGGGACTGGCGTTCATCATCGCCCGTGCTGGTAGATGGTGTGCTGTTTATTGGCAGCAACACGGAGGGGCTGCTGGCGCTGCAAGCACCCTAACTCACCCGGTAAACACGCCCATCTGCCGAGCGCAGCAACCGATCCCAAATAGCTGCGCCCAGCCCTTGTTTGCCGTAACTGCGAACTAAAATCTTATCCACCTGCTGGTTATCCAGCGCACGCATCGCCCCAAACAGTACATGAGCGATCTGCTGTGGCTCTCGTCGGGACCCAATCGAGATGATGCGGGCACCTGTGTTGACGAAGTACGCGGCTTCCTCATTGGCGGTGAGGATACCCACGCGCTTGTGTTCATGGATAAGCGTCATGGCTTGCTCGCGCATGGCGTTGAGGACAGCGTTGCGTTCGCCGTCGTACAGCAGCACATCAGCGCGTGGGGAGTAATGCTTGGTCATCATCCCCGGTGAACTGGCCGGGGTTTCGGTGCCGATGGAAATTTGCCTGGGCATCATTGTCACCTCTGGAATAACTTGTTGAATGTCTTCAAATAAAAGGCCACCGGGCCGCAAAACGACAGGCGGCGTTTGGGTCATGTCGATAACCGTCGATTCAATGCCGATGGGCGTTTCGCCGCCGTCCAGCACCATATCAACATGGCCCTGCAAATCTTCTAAAACGTGTGCGGCTGTAGTGGAACTGGGCCGCGTAAATTTATTGGCACTGGGGGCGGCGATGGGTACACCCGCTGCCTCGATAAGCGCACGCGCCACCAGATACGATGGCATCCGCACGGCGACAGTTGATAGCCCCGCTGCAATGTTCGCCGGGACGTTGTCGGCGCGGTGCAGCACCATCGTCAGCGGCCCCGGCCAAAACATCTGCGCCAGCTTGTAGGCTTCATCGGGTATGTCTTTCGCAAGTTGCGTTAAATCTGCAACAGCCGCAATGTGAGCAATGATGGGGTCGTTGGCAGGCCGTTCCTTAGCAGAAAAAATCCGTTCCAGGGCGCTTCTATCAAGTGCATTGGCCCCAAGCCCATACACCGTCTCAGTTGGGAAGGCAACCAGCCCACCCTGCCGGATGACCTCGGCTGCCTGGGCGATTGTTTCCGGTTGTGGTGTTGTGCTGGAGATGGCCACCACAATCGTTTTTGCTGTATAGATTTCCATAATTAGCTCAAGAATCTGGCCTGACCAAATTCACCTTTTCACTATGCGTCATCACGGGCTGTGTGAGCAACTCGCGCTTGTACTCCACGCTGTACCAAACAACAAACGCTGCCTGAACCCCGATCACAACCGCCGCCACTGTCACCACCCACCTGCGCTTCGCAGTGATTCTGGCCGCTACATCGACCAGTGCGGCCCCTAAAACAACCACAAACGGCAAGATCAGTAAGATAAAGCGTGGGTCATAGCTGGCAAACAGCAACCAGGATAAGTAAAACGGGAGTGCCCATATCAACAAAAATAGCGCCTTTTCGCGCCCGTTACCCCATAATATCTGACCGATCCCCCAACATACACCGCCTAATGCTACCAGACCCACCAAACCGTAGTTTTGCGGCAGCGTAACCAGCACGAAGATTTCGCGCCACGTTTGGCGGGCATCCTCTATCCACACGGTATCGGGTGTTAGGCTGCCCGCTATCAGTAAGTTTCGCAGGTACCAGGGACCGTCTATAACTGCGACTATGCCAAAGGCTAACAAGCTATGTTTAAGCGACAGTTGATTAAGGATTAAGTTATACACCAGAAATGTAAAAAACACGGCGACAGCGAGTAAAGCGGCGTTTTTCGTCCATGCGGCAAAGCCCATCATCAGGGCTGCGAGAAAAATGTCCCAGGGGTTGCCCTGCTGAACCCCCGCATAGGCAAACGCTGCGCCCAGTGCCATGAAAAACGCTGTTGGAATATCCACATAGCCTGCCGACGCCCAGCGCCCAAAGTCGAATGTGGCGGCAAGCAGGATTGCCGCGACCCACCCCACTCGTTCGGAATAGACCTGTCGCCCTAGCAAGTACGTAGCCGGTAGCGCACCCAACCCGATCAGCGCGCCCATGACCGCCGCAGCATACTCGTGACGCCAGTCCTCCACCATGTAGACGTAGGCAAAGTTGAGCGTGACAAGTTGTGGGTATAGCTCATAGACATCTGAACCGGGGGCGATGGCGTAAAGCTGGTGATAGACCCGTATCCAGGCAGCAAACCGCCCGTATATGCCCAGCGCATCATCGTGATGAAATGGCCACAGGGCCGCGTTAATCAGGACAGCAGCGCTCACAGCCGCCGTAATTGCCAGTCCAAACGTCGCAAGCGGTGAGAGCGGCATTGGGCGTGGCAGGTGAAGGGCACCGTCGCGCACAGCGAGCGCGAAGCCGGGCAGCATCACCACCAAGTAGATTGTTGTTGTCATGCCAAAGGTGATGGGCAGGCGCAGCAGCCCCAGCCACAGCATGATTTGTGACAAGACCCCGCTGCCGAGTGCAATCGTCAGTGCCAGGATAAGGGAAAAATTTGCATCTATGGCAGAACGCTGTGCCAGCCATGCAGACCACCCCACCGCTGCCAGGAACACACCTGCAATCATGAGCCAGGTCATAAAGAACCGCTACTGGGATGTGTCGGGGTCGGGGTCGGTATCTTCGGGGGCCTCATTCAACCCCAAACGGTCGGCAATGTTGCCGCTGTGCTTATCCTGCTTAACGGAAACGCGCTCCAGGTAGACGCGAGTCGTAGCGATGTTTTGGTGGCCCAGTACGGTTTGCACTGCATTAAGGTCACCTGCTTGCTCCCCCACCATACGGGCGACGGTGTGGCGCGTTTGGTGCAGGTGAATATCCCCAATGCCGCACTCCTTCGCGTATTTTTTGAGCATGTACACAAACCCATGCGAGGTAACCGCCTGCTTACCGCTTGCGGCGCGGTCATGGCGCAGCCAGATGGCGGCGGTTGGGTCTAAACTAGGCTGGTTCGTTTCACTATCCCAACGGTCAGATGCTTTGAGGTATGTAACCAGTGCGGCTTTTACCCCAGCGTCGCGGATTTCGGTGGCCCGATACAACCCGCCTTTTTCCTCAGTATGGATAACGAGGCCATCCTCCTTGAGTTGAATGTCACGCCAGCGCAACCCAATAATTTCGCTGCGGCGCTTGCCCGTCGCAAAGTAGAACCGCAGCAGCGCATAATCCCGTTTAGCGCTGATGTCGTCACTTTGTGCTTTGTCCCGCACAAAGTGCAGCAGGGTGCGTGCGTCGTCATCACTTAGTGCTTTCGCCTTACCAGATTGGTACGCTTTAGGGGCTTTAGGCCGGGCCATCTTGACCGGGTTCGCCTGAATAATGTTGCTAAAGGTAGGTTCTTGCATGAGCCAGTCGTAAAAGCTAGACAGTCGGCTTACCCGTGCATACACACTGGCCGCGCTCAACTCCATGCTTTCCAGGTATTCGCGCCACGCCGCCACATCCCCCGCGGTGACCCGCTCAACCGACTTCCCCGTAAATACAAAGAACCCGGCGGCGGTGCCCGCTTTGCCGTCGCTTAGCAGCGCGTTGTATTTGTCTCGCAGCAGGTCGTGGCGGCGTTTGCTCGTGGCGCTCGTTCGTGCCTCGGCCCACATTTCTACAGCGTAGGTGAGCGTTGGGGTGATGATGTTCAGCTTTCGCCCTGCTGGCTTCTTCTGTTCAGTCACGGTATCGACTCCCCTTCTTAATCGTGGAAGCATCCTACTGTCACTCATGAAGGGCTGTCAAGCGACTGATAAAAGCTGGGGGCATTTCAACGTGTTGGCAGAACCCGTTGCTCTCACCCCAAACGGGCCGTTGGCCCTGGGAAAGGGGCTTCAAGTCCGGTTGCACGGCGTTGGACGCACCTCCCCTAGCCCCTTGCCCCCAAAATGAGGGAAGGGGAAGACCGCCGACGGCGAAGCCGTCGGGGTAGGGGGCAAGCTGGGTCGTTACGTTACATCGCCTCTATCCATCTATTTCAGATTGACTGAGTGCCAGAAGCAATGGTCACCTACAACCTACCCATCATCCTCCAAATCGAACAGCGCATCGCTTAGCGACTCCAGTGCCTCGCGCAGCCAATCTTCATCACGCGCATCGAGCGCGTCCTCGACCTCCACGATGTCGCCGGCTAACTCAGCCTCACTGACACGTTTAGCCCGGTCGAGCAGCACCTCTGCCTCGCGCACCAACGCATCGGAAACAGCCCCAGTTGCCGACGCTGTTGGCAGCGCATCATAGGCCGACTCAATTTCCTGTTGGCTAAGCCGGTGATGGGCGGCGTTAACGCTGATCCCGGTCTCGCGCCCACTGGTACGATCAACCGCCTGCACGTTGAGCATCCCGTTCACGTCCATGTCAAACTGTACGGTAATCTGCGGCACATCGCCCAGCGACGGCGCATGTAACCCCCGCACCATGAACTCACCGAGCATGTCGTTCTGCGACGCAATCCGGTTCTCGCCCTGATACACCTCGATTTTCACCTCTTTTTGCGTGGAATGCATCGCATAGAACACCTCTTTCTGTGAGGTGGGTATCGTACTGTTACGAGGGATGAGTATCTTATAGCGATCCGAGACCATCTGACCGAGAATGGTCTGCTCAGCAACGGCAATCCCCAGTGAGAAGGGCGTAACATCCACCAAGATCACGTCGATTGGCTCCCCGGCGATGATGGCCCCCTGAATCCCTGCCCCCAGCGCGACCACCTCCGACGGGTCAACATCAACGCGGGGCGTGATGCCGGTGTGATCCGCGATGAGTTCGCGCACCGCCGGGATATACGTGCTGCCGCCAACGAGCAACACCTGATCGGGTTGATCGACGCCGCCGTCCTTCAACACGCGCTCGACACTGTCCAGCGTTTCGTAAACCAGATCGTCAATCAGGGTCATGAACTGCTGACGGCTGACCTCAATTTCGAGATGCAGCGCCGCCCCGTCCCTCTCCGCGAGATACTCCTCACGTACCCACGTAAACGGCTCGCTCGAAAGCGCAATCTTGGCAGCCTCAGCCGCACGCCGCAGCCGGGCTTGGGCCTGCCGGTTGTTGCGCAGATCGACGCCGTGTTCGTCCTCGAAGCGCCGCACCAGCCACGACGCCAGCCGTTCATCGAAGTCGTCGCCGCCTAATTGCGTATTACCGTGACTGGCGCGTACATCCACCACCCCGCCAGACATCTCCACCAGTGACACGTCGAAGGTCCCCCCGCCCAGGTCGTATACAAGCGCCACGGCATCGCTATCAGCGTTCAGGCCATAGGCAAGCGCGGCGGCGGTCGGCTCGTTGACGATGCGCTCCACGCGCAGCCCGGCAATCTCGCCCGCTTCGACTGTCGCCCGCCGCTGTGCCTCGGAGAAATACGCCGGGACGGTAATCACGGCTCCCTCCACCGGCTGGCCTAAGTGGGCCTCCGCCGTCTGCTTGAGCGTCCGCAGAATGATCGCGCTGATCTGCTGTGGCGAGTAACCTTCACCACCGAGCAGCGTTAACTCGTCGGTTCCCATCTTGCGCTTGATCGAGCGAATCGTTCGCTCTGGATGAAGCACCCACTGGTTCAGTGCAGCCTGCCCCACAAGCCACTCGTCCCCTGGGGTGAGGCCCACCACCGATGGCAGCGTAGCACGCCCATCCACCGGGATAATACGCGGCTGACCGTCGCTCACAACGCCGATAGCGGAAAAGGTTGTTCCGAGGTCGATACCGATAATGGTCATATGCTTGGCTCCTACTTTATGTTGGGCATTGGATCGGACAGGTCGGTGATGCGATTGACAACAACCTCTGCAAAGCGCAGCACGTCGCTGCCGTGTAAATAGCCGTCTCGTTCGATGGCGATCACCATATGGTTGGGCCGGTCTGGACGGCTGACGGTCTTCACAGCGACGTGCCGGTGCGGGTCGAACATCTCGCCGATGGGCTGCATCAGGTGAATACCCTCGGCCTCCAACAGGCGCAGCACCCGCTCGCGCAGCAGGCGTTGACCACTCAGCCACCCCTCCAGGATACGCGCAGCCTCCGCCGATTCCACAGAGACGGCCTCCACCTGAGACGCCCCCGCCTGGAGACCCACCGCGATACCGTCGGCAACGGGTAGCAGGGTCGTCGCAAGCTCCAGGCGGGCGACGGCAACGTCCTCGGCTTGGGCAGCCTCTAGCTCCTCGTGGAGCGCCGCCAGCGTCTCACGGTTCGCCTCAATCGCTGACTCGGCGAGGGCATTGGCCTTGTAGACCTCCTTTGCCATCCGCTTGACCTGCTTTTGCAGGTCTTCCAGGGTCAGCGGCGGCTCGGCGGTATCGTCTTGAGTGCTACCGAGGCGCAACAGCCGGGCGAGCAACCCCGGCTTCTTATCGGCGTGGTCACTCATAGGTCAACGTCCCGAAAATCCCCGGAAAAGTCATCGCGGTCCAGGTCGGTCCCGGCACGCAGCAGCGTGTCCCAGTCGAACGATGTGTAGTCGGTCGTGAGGGTCGGTGCGCGTTTGTACGTCTCATAGTCAGTTGGGAGATGCAGCATAAACAGATCAGTCGCAGCGCGGGCCTCCGGCGTGCGGAGCGCATCATAGGCCGCACGCACTCGCTTGAACTGCTGTGGGTCACGCTCCGGCGGATGCTCGCGCACCTTTTGGAAGTACGCCTGTTTAACCTCAGCGTCGGTCGCCGTCGGGTCCAAGCCCAGCACATCATAGGGGTTGATGGGCAGCCCGTCCGTTTCGAGGCGCTTTGGCTCATCGTCGTTTTCCGGTCGGTCGGGCAGGTCATAGTGATGGGTCGGCATTAGAAATCGTCCTCGTCGTCCATGTCATACAGCATCCCATCAAGCAGGGCCGCTAATTGTGCGGGAGACATCCCCTCAACCACACGCTGCAAATCCGGTGGGAGCATACTGGGGTCGAGGCCACCAAGCAACCCCCCCAACGGCATCGGGTTGTCGATGTGGTATGTCAGGGTTTCGATTTCATAGAGCAGATCCTCGTCGTTGTGCTGCTTGGCCCAACTACGCGCCTTGCGTAAATGCCGTTTCGTATCCGTCTTGTTCCCACCCTCGGCGTGGATTATGGCAGCCATCCCCATGTGAGCCGGACCGAAGCGGCGGTTTATCTCTAAAACATGATTGAGAATCGACTTCGCTTCGTCGAACATTCCACTCGAATAATACTCATGCGCCATATCCACGCGGATGTGATTGCGGGCTGTGTCATCCTCGGCACGGTCAATTGCCACCTGATAGTAGCCGGTGGCGATGTCGATCTGCTTACGATCCATAGCACAACGCGCAATGCCCTTGTAAAAGTCACCCGGTAATGTCTTCTGTGCCTCGGCACGCGCTAAGATTGCCGCGGCGTCGGCGTCTTCCTTGTATATGTGCGCCGTATCGATCAGGTGATGCAGGGCGTGCTCGTTGGTCAAGTCGAGCTTGTCGATCTGCTCCCAGATCGCGGCGCTGTCCTTATGGTGATACAACAGCCGGATCAAATTCGCACGAACGATGTGAAAGTCCGGGAAGTCCTCGACAGCCTTGGTCGCAATCTCTAGCGCCCGCTTGGCGTTGAAACGCGCCACCGTGCGAACCTGTTCAGAGTAGAGAGCCTGTAGCCGCTGTTTGGCGAGGCTGGCGTAGGCGTCATCCCCCGCGTTCAGCACGGCGTGCCACTGGTCAATCCCCGCACCACCGCCCCATATATTGTGAGGAGTTGGCGCGGCCAACTCCCAAAGCTCGGCACGGAGTACCAACGTCTCGATGCGGTTCGGGTCCATCTTCAGCGTATTGTCTACCTGGTTGTGTGCGGCGGCGATGCTGCCCACCTCCGCAAGGTGGCGAGCAAGCTGGAGGTTCATCTCGATGTTGTCGGGGTCGTGCTTGAGCGCCGTCTTGAGTGTGTTCACCGCCTCATCGCCATCACCGGCCTGCGCGTACAACCCGGACACCCGCGACCACAGCCGCCCGGTCTGCTCCGGCGTGAGGTAGTCATCGCTGCCCTCCTTGCGGCCCCGGCGCTTAACAAAATCGCGCCAGGCGTCGGCGGCGTGACCGTAGGACTCAAGCGCCTCGTAGGCCAACCCCAGGTTGGCCGCAAGCGCACGAGCCGTCGCCCCACTCGCTGCCTGTGGTTTGCGCCAGTAGTCCAACGCCGTCAGCCAATCCCCAGCCTGAGCCGCCCTATAGCCGAGCGCCAGCGCCGTGTGCGCCTGAATATCGGGCAGGCGCGGGTGATCCAGGTGATACGTGTTCGCCTGCTCCGCTAGTTCAAACGCCGCCTGATGATCCCCGGCTTCGATGTGTGCCTCAGCTTGGAGGACGTGTAACAGTGCTAGATTCCCCAGGAACACCGGGTCACGGTAGCCCAGGCGATACGCCTTACGCCAGTGGCCCATCGCGGCGGGCAGGTCATCGCGGCGGGCGGCGATGCGCCCCAGGTAATCGTGGGACACAGCTTTATGCCCGCTGGGAACGCGCTTGCCCTTCAGTGTTTCGGCGAACTGGGCCTCAGCCTCTTCGATTGCACCACGCTCCATCGCCATCAACGCCGCCGGAAGCCCGCCCACATCCTTAGAGGCGTTACCGCTGAGTAAGGCACGCTGCTCGTCGCTGAGGGACGCCCACGCGACATCGGCTTGTAGCTCCGTTACCGTTGCGCCGTCTGCGCGGCGTGCGAACAATAACGGCACCGCAGCCCGGTCGAAGTCCGGGTTTTGGGCCTGGGCCGCACGATAGGCTGCGACCGCCGCAGAATAGTCGCCCTGTTGGTGATGCAACAACCCCAGATGATAGTGATAGCGAGCCTCGTTCGGCTGCTGCTCAACCGCTTTTAACAGGTCGCGCAGCGCGTCCGACGGCTGACGACTGCGGTAGCGCATTGCCCGCCGAAAGTGCGCCTCGGCGAGGGCAGCCATGCGCCGGTCGTCGGGGATGAATTTCTTGGCTTTGGTGGTGTTCAGCGTGATGATGACTTTATCATAGTTGCCATTGCTAAACGCCTGCCGCGCAGTTCGCGCGGTTTCATTGTTGCGAGACTTGCTAACTTTACCGGATGTTTTTCTGCGTTTCTTGCTCATAACATACACCTTGTGATAACGGGGTGAATCGTTCTCTATTATAGTATTGCGACTGTCAATATGCTGCTGTTAATTTACGATAAGCTGTGCTATGGCTGTGAGGGCCAGCAAACTACGAGTCCACGCTGTCTTGTGGTGCTGCCGCAGCCGGTACGGTGATGGGGCTTGATGTCCATCACCGTGCTTGTGACACGTTACCCCTGGCTTTTGAGGAAAACCGCGCTCAGGGGCGGCAGTGTGAGCGCTACCGAGTGGCTAAAGCCGTGCCAACTCATATCATCAGCCCAACGCCCACCGTAGTTGCCCACGCCGCTCCCGGCGTAGGGCGCAGCATCACTGTTGAACACCTCTTGCCATTGGCCGCCACGCGGCACACCTAATCGGTAGTCATAGCGCACGACGGGCGTGAAGTTAAACACACACAACATAACGTCCCTGGTCGTGCTGCCAAAGCGTAAAAAGCTCAACACACTGGAGCCAGAATCGTTTGCATCCACCCACCTGAAGCCCTCCGGGTCAGTGTCGCGCTCGTGCATCACCTTTTCCGTCTTATACAAGCGGTTCAGGTCGCGCATCATCTGCTGCACGCCGCCGTGCATAGGGGTTTCGGTTACAAACCACTCAAGCTGCGCCTGATAGTTCCACTCCGGGCGTTGGCCGAACTCGGCACCCATAAACAGCAGCTTCTTGGCAGGCTGTGCCCACATGTAGCTTAGCAGCAGGCGCAGGTTCGCAAACTGCTGCCAGTCGTCACCGGGCATTTTGTGCAACAGGGACCCCTTGCCATGCACCACCTCATCGTGCGACAGCGGCAGCACGTAGTTTTCTGTGAAGGCGTACAGCATACGGAAGGTGATTTCGCCATGATGATAGTAACGGTAAATCGGCTCGCGGCTCAGGTAATGCAGCGTATCGTGCATCCAGCCCATATCCCACTTAAAGCCGAAGCCCAGGCCCCCTACATACGTCGGGCGGCTGACCATCGGCCACGCGGTTGATTCTTCAGCAACTGTTTGCACACCAGGGAAGCTGGCGTAAATTTCACTGTTCATCCGCTTGAGGAACTCAATCGCCTCAAGGTTTTCGTTGCCGCCGTACTCATTTGGAATCCACTGGCCGTCCTCACGCGAGTAGTCCAGGTACAGCATAGACGCCACCGCGTCCACACGGATGCCGTCAATGTGATACTTATCAAGCCAGAAGATGGCCGAGCTAATCAAAAAGCTGCGAACCTCATGGCGGCCATAGTTGAAAATGTCGCTCTTCCAGTCCGGGTGAAAGCCCTTGCGCGGGTCGCTGTGTTCGTACAGGTGCGTCCCGTCGAAGTAGTCCAGGCCGTGCGTGTCCGTTGGGAAGTGCGACGGCACCCAGTCCAAAATCACACCAATGCCATTCTGGTGCAGCGTGTCAATCAAATACATGAAGTCCTGCGGGGTGCCGAAGCGGCTCGTCGGCGCGAAGTAACCCAACGTTTGGTAACCCCAGGAGCCGTCAAAGGGGTGTTCCATGATGGGCATAAACTCAACATGAGTGAAGCCCATGTCTACCATATAAGCAGAAAGTTCCTCCGCCATTTCACGGTACGTCAGCCAGTGGCCGTCACGGTGACGCCAGCTTTGCGCGTGAACCTCATAAATAGAGATTGGGCCGTCCAACGAGTTGGCTTCGGTACGGTTGGCCAGCCACTCGGCGTCGTTCCACTCATAATCCAACGTCCACGCCACAGATGCCGTGCGCGGGGCCATCTCGGCGTAAAAGGCGTAGGGGTCGGCCTTTTCTACCTTGTAACCCATGTGGCGGCTGTCAATCTGATACTTGTAAATATCGCCTTGTTTGACGCCGGGTATGAACCCTGACCAGATGCCAGAGTTGCCAACGAGTTGCAGCGGGTTGGCGTCCCGGTCCCAGTCATTAAAGCTGCCTTTTACCGACACATACTCCGCGTTGGGTGCCCACACTGAAAACTGTGCGCCGGGCTGCCCGCTTTTGGTTCCCAGGTGACAGCCGAGCTTTTCGTAGGACCGAAAAAAGCTACCTTCCCCAAACAGATACAAATCCTCATCGGTCAAGGTGGGCACGCCTGGCAGGTGTTTCATCATGGTCATAAGTTTGATTTCCGAATCTGAACTCGCAGGTAAACGCCTATACAATAATTGCCGCTCGAAGAAATTGCAACCGATTGGGGACGGTTGCGCCCGGCATGGCGCTGCGTTCACACAAAGGCAGCGTGGTGGTATCGAAACGCCATTTGCAGGCAGTAGATTGACCGCTCCCGGCAGCACCGCTCTAGCGCGAAGGGCAGTCCGCCGCCGCATTCGTCCGTTGAACCCGATACAGTTCGTCATCAACAAAGCTCGTGGTAAAGCGGCCCGCTATGACGGAGGGTTCTACGATGTACACATGACCAGGATGGCAGAGGATGACCCGGTCGATTTCGGCCTGCACTGCTTCAAACCAAACCTGTTCTGAGGCGGTCGGCATTTGGTCGCGCAGGCCCAGGCCAAGCACAGTGTAATTATACAGTTGTACCCCCGGTTGCCATCCCTTCACCTTTTGATAGTAGAGCGCCGGCCAGATCGTCGTCCACGGGCCTAACAACAGCGCGTCTGCTGGCAGGGGTGCAAGTGTTTGTTCTACTTTATCCGCCGTAGAGCGATCTCGAAAGTGGCCTGCCCGCGTCCAGTTTAACCCCACCTGGATAATAACCAGCGCGGCCAGCACAACAGCCCCAATCTGCTTGACATCATACTCCATCAACCGTGCAAGCCCCGCTGCCACGAAGACCGCCCATACCAGATAGGCTGTGTGAAACATCGTCCACTTGTCAAACACATCGTAACTGGCGAAAAATAATACCTGCCCGAAAAACACGCTGAGCAGCATCAGGGAAAATGCGCGGTGGCGCTTCCAAAAATCGACAATGCCAATGACCCCAATCACCACAGCGACGTGGTAATGACGGAAAAGCTGCCCTACGAAACGGCCCAACTCCACAAGGTATTCACCAAATGGATAGGTGAACATGCGGTCATCGAACATGCCGCCCAAGATGAGCCATACCAAATGGTCGGGCCGCATGATGTTGCGAGCGAAGTACGGCTCAAGGATGTTGATTTCAGGGTTAGCGGCAAAGCGCAGCGGTAAATAAAGGTACAGTAGCAGCGTGATGCTGCCTGTTGTTACCATCATCCTGAAGCGTGTGCGCCAGTTTGGCGCATACCACAGCGCAAACGGATATACAACAAATGCAACCAGCACCGCCGCAAGATGATGGGCAAATGCGATGCCAAACGTGATAGCAAGCACGTAGAGGTAGCTCACGTTAGGGGTAGATGCGTGCCGAACCCAGGCATAAAGCGCCAAAGCGATTAACAGCGTGTGCATTGCGTACACTTCTGCCACAACGGAGTGTGCCCAAATTTCTGGCGAAAAGGCGAACAGCAGCACGGCGGCGGTGTTGGCCGCGGGCATATACCCGATGACCTGCGCGTTGATTTTGAACAACGTGTAGGCCGTCAGGGTGCCCATGACGACAGAAAATAAATTCAGCCGCACGGCGTAGTCTGGGTGGATGGGCAGGTACAGCCACAGCCGCCCTAAAATCAAGTATGCCGGGTAACCCGACGAGTGAATAATTCCCTGGTAGTAGACGCCCAGCGTCAGTTCCGCACTGTCGTAGGTGTACACAGCGGGCGCTATGGTGAGGGTATAAATCAGGCTCACAATCAAAAGCGCCAGCAGTCCGTAAGGCTTTTTGCCAGATGTAACGTCAACATCATCTTGTTGATGAGGCCGCCGGCCTAAGAGTTTGGCAAATAAACTGTGGTAGCTGGTCTTCCACATGGGTTATGCCTCTGTCAGGATCACATGGCGCGATTGTACTTCAAGTGAGGTGAGCCGAGTCACCACTGAGGGCAACGACATCGTACCTGTGTTGAACGGCTCTCATCGCAAGCAAACAGGTAAGCCAAACCATAATGTTTCGTGTGGGCCGTACACGAGACACTCATCACGAAGGGCCGGGCCAATCATGATTAACAATAACGTGAAATGAAAATGAGACGAAGATGAAAAGTTTTCTATCATACACTGGCCGCGTCCCTCATTTCGTGTAAGGTAGCCACTGTTGCGCAGGTAACAAGCAACTGTATTGCAAGCATCGGGAGAAAATCCCCAAGTCTTATGTGCGGTATAGCCGGGGCCTATGGCTCCAAAGATTCTGACCTAGCATCATCGTTACGTATTCTCACGCATCGCGGCCCAGACGGGAACGGTGTTCGGCAGTATAACAGCAGCTTACTTGGTCACACACGCCTCGCCATCATTGACGTAGATCACGGTGAGCAGCCCCTGTGCGATGCCACGGGTAAAGTGTGGTTGGTCGTCAACGGTGAAATTTACAACCACCGCGACCTGCGGGCACAGTTCCCAGACTACCCATTCCAAACACTTTCTGACAGTGAAGCAATTTTACCGCTGTGGCAAAAGTACGGCGTGCAGCTTGCGTCTATGCTGGATGGTATGTTCGCGCTAGCCCTGCTGGATGATGAAGACCACTTCTACATGGCGCGTGATCCGCTGGGCATTAAGCCGCTGTACTACGGCTTCAAGGATGGGCGTCTGTATTTCTCGTCAGAGATTAAGGCGATCAAAGACGACGTTGACGAAGTTCTGGACTTCCCGCCGGGGCACTGGTACAGCAGCCAATACGGCCTGGTCAAGTTTTACGATGTGGCTGACGCCGCCGCCAAACCGCACGACCGCCCCAAGACGATTGAGGACATCCGTAACGGTTTGGAGCGGGCCGTCCGCAAGCGCTTAATGTCTGACGTGCCGCTGGGCTGCTACCTGAGCGGTGGCCTGGACAGTACCATTATTACAGCCATTGCCAAGCAGCACATCACCGACCTGCACACCTTCTCCGTTGGGGTGGAGGGCAGCACGGACCTGAAGCACGCCCGCGCCGCTGCGAAGGCCCTCGACACCAACCACCACGAGTACGTCTACACCGAGGAAGAGATGCTCGAAGCCCTGCCGGAGATCATCTACTACCTGGAATCGTTCGACCCGTCACTGGTTCGCAGCGCCATTCCGAACTTCTTCCTGGCCCGCATGACCCGCGAATACGTCACGGTGGTGCTGACGGGCGAGGGCGCTGACGAACTCTACGCTGGCTATCACTACCTGAAGAAGCACAACACCAGCGACGAAGACCTTAACAACCAGCTCATCAACCTGACCAAGACGCTGTACAACTGCAACCTTCAGCGCTGCGACCGCATGACAATGGCCCACAGCATCGAAGGGCGTGTGCCGTTCCTCGATACGGAATTCATCGAAATGTCGTTCGGCGTGCCGCGTGACCAGAAGATCAATGCCGAGGGCATCGAAAAATGGGCGCTGCGTAAAGCCTTTGAAGACATCGTGCCCAGTGAAGTTGCCTGGCGTGTGAAGGAGCAGTTCTCGAAGGGCGCTGGCTCCAGCCACATCTTTGAGCAGATGGCGGAGCGGGAAATCAGCGACGATGCGTTTAACCATGAAGCGCAGGCCGTACTTGAACAGACGGGGACGACCCTCCGCACCAAAGAGGAACTGCTCTATCACCGCGAGTTCGTGAATCACTTCGGCATGGAAACGTCGTCCGTCGTTCAGCCGTGGTTGGGCCACGACGTTACCTAAACGCACGTTGTGGGGTGTAGGCGTACCACAATTGCGTAAGTTGGGTTATGCTGGCGGACGGGGTAGGCCCCCGTCCCTACATACCCGTTTTGGCCTGTACGGGCGCACCTCTGCGCGTCCGCTGAGGACTGGTATATTGTGCCCCTGCCCATGCCCTATTCCTACGCCGTCCAGACGGTTTACAGCTTCATCAAACGCCGCGATACCCTGGACACACTGCGCCCGCAGCGCCTACAAATGGTGCTGGACGCCACCGGCAACCCGGAACGTCGCCTGAAAACGGTTCACATCGCCGGGACGAAGGGCAAAGGCTCTACTGCCGCGATGATTGCGGCTGCGCTGCGGGCCAGTGGCCACCGGGTTGGGCTGTACACATCACCGCATCTGCATACTATCCGTGAACGCATCAATATTGACGGGCAGCCTATCTCACAAACCGAGTTTGCCGCGCATGTTGAACGGCTCAAGCCGCACTTTGACGCCGCCGACGGCATGGGCTACCCGGAAGTGCTAACGTGCATGGCCCTGCACGCCTTCGCCGCCCACTCCGTTAACATCGCCGTCATCGAAGCGCACCTGGGCGGGCGCTACGATAGCACCAACGTCGTCCAGCCGGTATGCACCGCTATCACCACCATAGACTACGACCATACCGACATTCTCGGCACGACCCTGCCGCAAATCGCTGCCCAAAAAGCCGGGATCATCAAACCGGGAGTGCCTGTCGTCGTCGCGCCCCAATCGCCAGCGGTTACCGTCGTCATTCAGGCAGAAGCACGGGCACACACCGCCCCGCTGATAACACCTGCTTTCAAGTTGGCCCCACCGACGCCCGACGGCCAGCGCATCACTATGGAGGGCACGCGCTATCACACCAATCTGATTGGCGGGCATCAGGGCATGAATTTAGCCGTAGCGGTCAGCGTGTTGGTGCAGTTGCGGAAAAGCGGCCTAGCCATTGACCCGGAACGCGCACAGGTGGGGCTGTCAGCGGTTGAGTGGGGCGGTCGCATGGAAGTTCTTGAGGGCAACCCGCCGCTCATCCTCGATGTAGCTCACAACGCCGCCGCCGCCCGCACCCTCCGCGCCACCCTGGACGCACTCTACCCGGTGCGGCGTGTTTTCGTCTACGCCAGCAAAGCCAACAAAGATGTGCGGGCCATCCTGGCGGCACTCGTGCGCCCCCAGGATCAGCTCATTATCACCCAGGGCGGCGACCCGCCAACCGCTTTGCCTGACGACCTCGCCGCGCTCGCCCGCGAGGCCCTGCCGGACGCATCTGTGATAGTGGTGGCAGATGCACGCAACGCGCTTGAACAAGCACGGGCACGCGCTCAGTCCGATGCGGCAATCTGTGTAACAGGGTCCATCTTCCTTGTTGCGGATGTGCGGGCGCTGCTGCTCAACATCGCCACAGAGTAGCACTCAGCCCACGCGCAGCACGCCGTCTGTCATCCAGCAGCCCTTTTCACGCCCATCTCGCTGCCTGGAAAGGGTAAACACATACACAGCCTTCTCGCCCCCCCGGTGATGCAGCGTCACCCGCTGCTGCGCCAGGTTGCCCGCAAACCGGATGCGCTCAAGCGTGGCCTTCTCAAAGCCGATCAGCGGGCGGTAAAGCGGGTTCTTGACCATCTGGATGAAGGTCTCAACCGGGCCGGTGGCGTCTTTGTTGGCAGTGGAGGCAAAGCGCCACGCAATGCGAATGCCGTGGTCATCCGGGGAGATGTCGTTGTTTTGCAGCGCGTCCAGTTGGATTTTGACGACGGCTTCGGCAGATATATCAGGGTTAGGTTGGGGACCGTCGTCCCAGGTTTGATTGTACACTTACATTTCCAGACGAGTCGTTTGCTAAAGTGCGAGGGGATGGGGCCACGCGGCCCTACCCCCTACATCTATTCTAACGCACCGGAACGGCTTCTCGCACTACGTCCGGGTTTACGATGATGGCGGGTTCTTCCAACCGCGTTTCCGATAGAATCCAGCCTGTTTGGCCAGCCCACCGCACCTGATACCAATCATCATAGGGGAACTCACGGGTGCGCCCGATAATGGACACCACCGACCCTTCAGGAATCACAACGCCCGTAGTGGCCGCCCGCGTGCTGGGGCGTCGGTAGATCGGGCGTTCGCGCACCAGCGTCCCGAATGCGCCCAGGTCAGGTACTCCCTCAATCTCGTCAAACACACTGCCAATCACCGGCAGTTGCTCATTTGTGACGTTAATCAACTCCAGTGACCGGCCCGACGCCCAACCGATTTTGCCGTTTGCCACAATTTGATACCACGTAATGTCTGCTGTTTCGTCGTTATTGCGGGCCAGCACCCGGTAGCGCTGCGGCTCACCAGCAGGGGATTCGTCAACCGCAATCGTGACGAACGTTGCGCCCAAATATGGCCCCGTCCGCACGGGCAGCACGCGCACGCCCTCCACCAACTGTACAGACGGTGCGGGCGGAAAGGTCGGCACGGCAGTAGGGCCAGCTTCTTCGGTAACGGCAGGCAGCTCTGTTGCTTCTGGAATGGCGGTGGGGTCGGCTATGGTGTCGGCCTCTTCAGTTGAGAGGCTGTCGTCGTCGTCGTCGTCGTCATCGTCGATGGGGGGGTTGTCGTTTGGAATAACGAGGCGAATTTCGGGCACGCTGTCGTCGGGGTCGCCCGTGAAGGCACCCGCGTCGATGTAGTTTTGCGGTGGGTTGTTCAACGACGTAGAGATTTCACACAATTCTTCTACTGTGCCGTCAGGGATGTTTGTGGTGGTGACGGTGCCGCACTGCTCGGCGTTGTCGCCGTCGCCGGGACGAAACGTGAGCGTTGACGGGCTAAACGAGCAGTAGGTGTCATCGGCCCCAATACGCACCGATGTGGTTGAACTCGGAGCCGTCGTCAGCCGAAAACAGAACTCCCGCGAGCTGTTTTCGGCCACAGTTGGTAGCGGTGACTGTTCAACATCTGGCCGAGTGTAGATTTCAAAGCTGTCATCGTTTGTGTCGTTGGCGTCCAGCGTAAACGTCAACACCTGCGCCGGGGTGCGATTGGGGGAGGTCACGGTAGCCCGGAGTTCACACGAAAAGTCATTGCTCAAGAAGGTGTTATCTGCCGGGTAGAACTGCACCAGCAGCGTGTCATTACCCGTCAACGTGAGGGTGCCTTCATTTGTGTTATCCAGGGAACCTGCGTCTGGCAGCGGGCCAAAATTCAGGTCACAGCGGCCCGGCCCGTCTGTGATTACCAACTCGATGTTGATACCGGGTGTGATAGCTTCCTCCACAACCGCGAAGGACAGTTCCACGTATTCCTCCAGGTCATTCCCGGCAAACCCTTCTTCCAGGCGATTGGCCGTGCTGCCGTTAATGGTGGTTGAGCTATTGAACGCAAACGTTTCTGAGAACAGTTGGCTGGTTGTGGTTGTCGTCGTTTCTGTTGCACTCAGGCGCAGGGTTGCATCAGCAGCGTTGATAGGGTCGTCCTCAATCGTGATGACCACATCGCGGGTGAGGGGCAGCGCCTCATTATTCCTGGAATCCGCCGTGTTAAAGTCCAGCGTCACCGTGCAAGATTCACCCGCTTCGTTGCCGTCATCACCGTCATCAATCACCCTCACCCGCAGCACCTGCGAACTGCCCGTGCTGCGATCAAATATCACCTGGCTGTTGCCACTGGTAAACTCACAGTCCGGGCTGCCATTCCCATCACTGTCCGTCAGCGATAGATCATACACAAATGTATCACTGCTCGTGCTGCCAATCTCACGATCAAGCGTCAACGTGAAGTTTTGCTCTGTGCCTTCTGGCACATTGGCCGCTGCCGGTGACGCCGCCAGGTTATATGGGCCATCCGCCGCAATCGTGATAATATCGCCGGGGCGGTTAGTGGTGCCGCTGGACTGGTAGCGTACCTTGCTAAGCGCCTGGCAGTCCGCATCCGTAAGTTCCTGCTCGCCGTCGTCAATCGCCGCAATGATAATGTTCGTCGGCGTGGCACCCCGGTCAGGCGAATCTAACGACCAGTTCCCCGCATCAATCGTAATCGGGTTGTCGCTGCTATCGCCTGCACTCAGCACCTCACACTCATCTGGCGCTTGCAGTTCTACCCACACCTCCACATCGGTTTGGGGTGGCCCCTCGGCTGTAATAACAACCGTGCGTCCCAGCGGCTCCGTTTCTGGTAAGGGGGTGTCAAAGGCGCTGAAGTCCAGGTTGATAACGGGTTTATCCACCAGGTCATTGTCTTCGATCCGCAGGTTCGTGATTTTCAGTTCAGAGGCGATGCTGTTGTAGAGCGGGTCAGTGCTGCTGGCAAACGTGATGGTCAGGTTACACTGGTGGTCGCCTTCTTGATCGCTGTCGTCTACGGCCCGCACACGCAGCGCCACATCGCCCGTATTCCAGTTGCTATCGTTAAACGTCAGCGTGACTGGCCCCGGCGTCGGATTGCCCCCGGCGTCTTCCAGTTCACAGTCCAGCGGGGCAGTCCCATCGACGGACGCGGTAAATGTCACATCTGCAATAGGGAAGGTGTTCAGTTCCAGGCGAATGAGCCGGTATTCAGTTTCATCTTCTGTCAGAATGATGTTATCAACGTTGGTGCTCTGGCTGACTTCGATCTCGCCGCCCGTGATGGTGCTCTCATCAATTTCAATCGCGCCCACATCACAATTGCTGATCCCAAGGCGGTTATCACTGCCTTCAAAGTCGTCAAAATTGGCGGACGCGCCACCAAACTCAATACACTGCCCCGCGTCCACACGGTTCACCAGCGGGCTGTCCGTATCCGGCACAGGCACCAGCGACCCATCCAGGCTTAATTTCAGGTTGGTGATCTCAAAGCCCCGGCTCTCTGGCGTGAAGGTACACCCGCTGCCCCCGAAAAAGTTGCGCCCTTCCAGGTTGATCGCGTTGCCATTGCTGCAATTGTCATCAACAGCGCTGTTGGCCATGTTCAGCGTGCCCTGATTATTGATGCCCACCCCGCCGTTGTCCGCAATCGTGACAAAACTGAGTTCGGCTGTGCCCGCACTGCCAACCCGAATGCCACTGCTCACGCCGCTGCTTATCACCGAGTTGATGAGCGTCAGGTTGCCAGCCAGCACCGATACCTGTGCGGCAGCATCGTTACTCTTGAAAATAGAGCGCGTGATGCGCTGCTCCGTGGTGTTGCTTGTATTGATCGTCAGTGCGCCACGGGCGCTGTTGCTGGTGGTGTTACTGGCGACATCCAGCCCCACCGCATCCGCAATAACCCCGCTCCCATCAATCTGGATGGCCCCTTCTGCCGTGTTCACATCAAACAGCGCAACATCCGTCAGCGTTACCGACCCCGCCGAACTCCGCAGCGCATAGTCCGGCCCAAGCTGCTCAAACACCGTATTTCGGATAATCAGCGTGCCGCCCCGATGCCGGATGCCGTTGCCCCGGTTGCTACTCGTACTCCGCAGCGTCACGCCGTCTAGCGTGGTGTTCGCTCGAACGTCGAAAATCTCGTCACCACCCTGCGACTGAATTGCAACGCCGTCCCCGTTGATGACAACAGGCACCGAGTTAATTTCGATGGGACTGCCCAGCGCAATTAGCGTGACATCATCCTGGAAGGTGATGGGCTGTGAGGGGTCAATGACCCCATTCTGAATGCCCTCAATCACAGACCGCAGCGACCCATCGCCGCTGTCGTTGGCGTTGGTCACGACGGTACTTCCCTGGGCTAGCACCGCCGGGGTATGGGTGGGTACAAGGCTCGTTAGCAGCAGCAAAAGCGTAGCTGTTGTAACAAACCAGAAGCGGTGACGGATCGGCATGGGTATGGCTCCGCTGGATTTTACAGGCTCGTTACACACAAGATTAGCACACTATGATAACGCTGCACCAATCGTGAACAGAGTTTGACAAAACCGCTGCCGCTCAAGCCTCCAGGTCACGCGCTACTTTTTGGAACGCCTGCGCCACCCGTCGCAGTGCCTGGGCCACCTCGCCAGGGTCGGTGCTGTTTTCCATTACATTCGCTGCCGCCGCCATCTCGCCAGATACCGCTGCGAACAGGTCAGGCGTCAAAAAGTTAGGGGGCGTTTCCGGCTCTTCTGGCGTTGGGTCGTCGGTTGCGGGGCTGTCGGTGTCTTGCGGCGGTGGGGTATTGGTCAGCGGCAGCACGTCACGCACGGGCAGGCCGCTCGCATTCGGCTGTATATCTACCCGCTGGATGTACATGCCGCCGTTGCTATCTGCCCATTTTGTATAATAGATGATGTTCAACGTGGCTGGCTGGCTTGTTTGGCCATTGTTAATCTGCACAGCAAACGACTGGTCGCCCTTTATACGCCCCAGCCAGATGTCGTTGGTTTCAACCGTGCGCCCGCGCATCTGAAGTTCCACCCGCCACGCAACCGTGAAGTCATCATTCCCCCAGGTCACATGGCTGGTGTTAACAATCATCAGGTAGCTCACCCCCGGTGGGATGATAATACTTTGCGACAGGGTGATGTTCGCCTGAATGAAGCTGGCGCTGAACTCAAACCCAACAGGCTTATGCAAAATATAAGGCGCGGGCTGCCCGTCAAGGGTGGCCACTTGCAGCGACCAGTTTTCCGGCCTTTCGATGGGGCGGTTGCCTCGGTATTCAGTTTTGCCGTCCCAGTTGAGGTTGGGGTTGCGTATAACGGCCATAGTCTTCCTTTCAAATGCGGCGCACAATAGTTTAGCAGTTTGCCTCTACTGTACTCTCGCCATGACCGTTATAGCAAATTCACCGGGCTGCATTTCACTTCAGGGCGAATTCGCCCTCGCCCCAGGCGTGCCAACGCTGCGTGTGGGGGCCGCACAAGGCAGCCCCACAGCGATAGCTACGGCACTATCACCAGATGAACCTCACCGGGGCCGTGCATCCCGTGAATCAGTTCCATCGCAATATCCGCCGATTTACTCGGCCCGGAAATCACCGCAATGTTGCTGTGATCGCGGAACGTGGCCCGGTTCGTATGCTTATAGAACGTCTCAAGGTCGGCCACAACAGCATCCCGCTTGATGACCGCCACATGCACCAGCGGCAGCAGCGATGCCTGCCGGGATTTACCCTCGCCGCTAACCACCACAATACTACCTGTTCCAGCCAGCGCGGCGTCCACCCCCGTGAGGCCCACGCGCACCGTGCCGTCGTTAATTGCTGCCGCTTTGATGCCCTGCTGGTTGAGCGCGTCCTGTAACCCTGCAATCGGGATGTGCTGGCTGTCCCACATCAGTGCCTGCTTATCCTCCCCGATGATGTCCAGCACCACCTCAAGCGCATCACTGTCGCCCTGCGTTTCGTGGATGA
The DNA here is from genome assembly GCA_034437575.1 of Anaerolineae bacterium. Classification (GTDB taxonomy): domain Bacteria; phylum Chloroflexota; class Anaerolineae; order Aggregatilineales; family Phototrophicaceae; genus DAOTTY01. The sequence goes on from DAOTTY010000025.1 coordinate 26,033, forward strand.
TGCAGTGCAGCCTGGTCGCTTCCTCAATGAAGCGCTGGTGGTATTCCTCCGGCGTGGCATCCGTCACCGGGACGGTATGCCGCTTTTCCTCCGCCGGGATGGGGGCCACATCTTCAAACGGGGCGCGGGCGCTTCGCAGCTTGTGCAGGATGGCTTCACGGGTGTTAGCGGCCATTGCTGTCGTTCTCCGTGTGCGTGTCGTCGTGCGTTACCGTGCCATCAACCGGCTTGCGCTCTTTCCACAATTCGCGGAACGGCCTGGGTGCGAGGTCGGGGAAGTCGCGGTACTTCGTCCAGTTACCCAGAATACCGGGCAGTTGGTCACCCACCATAAAGCGCTGCGCGACCCGCGCACTGGCCCCGCCCATCTCGTAAAGCTGGACGCTGCGGTTGCCCACACTCCAACTCTTGATGCCTGCGCCCCAGAACGGCCCGTTTCCGCCCGCTTCGGCAATATCCTGGCGCAGGTCCAGCAGCATACGTGGAATATCAATATCGACCGGGCACGCTGTTTTGCACGCGCCGCACAGCGTACTGGCATACGGCAGCGGCGATGCGTTTTCGATTCCGGTGAGCAGTGGTGTGATCACCGCACCAATTGGCCCGCCATACACCCAGCCATACGCATGACCACCCGTGTTCTGATACACCGGGCACGCATTCAGGCACGCCCCACACCGGATGCAGGCCAGTGCTTCGGCGTAGTCGGTCGCGTAGATGTCGCTGCGTCCATTGTCTACAAAGATGACATAAACGTGGTCGGGGCCGTCCACTTCGTCACTGCGACGTGGGCCGTTAATCATATGGGTGTACACAGTGATCGTCTGGCCCGTGCCGCTCCGCGTGATAACCTGCGTCAGCAGCGAGTAGTCTTCAATGGTTTCCACGATCTTCTCAATACCGACGATAGCTACATGCACGTTGGGCAGGCTGGTGACCATGCGCCCGTTGCCCTCGTTCATGACGAGGCCCATCGTGCCCGTTTCCGCCACCACAAAGTTACCCCCACTAATGCCCATATCACTGCTCAAGAAGGCACTGCGAAGCATCTCGCGGGCATACTTTGCCATTTCCTGCGCGTCATCACTGCCCGTGTAGCCGTGCTCCCTGAACACCTCCAAGATAGATTCTTTCGTCTTGTGCATCACCGGCGCAATGATGTGGCTCGGTGCTTCATCGTTGAGCTGCAAAATCCACTCGCCCAGGTCGGTTTCCACCACGTCGATGCCCGCCTCAATCAGCGCGTCATTCAACCCGACCTCTTCGGTAATCATGCTCTTACTCTTGGAAACGGTCTTTACATCGTGCTTGGCCGCGATTTCTTTCACCAGTCGGCGCACGTCGGCGTCGTCATTTGCCCACATGACCTGCATCCCGTTTTCGGTCATGTTGGCTTCGGCCTGCTCCAACAGTTCGGGCAGCTTCCGCAGGGCGCGGCGCTTGGCCTCTGCTGCCTGCGCTCGCAGCGCCTCACCGTGTTCCTCGCCGTAAGCGTACATGGCCTTCAGGCGATTGTTGTACGCATTGGAGGTGCCTTTGGTTACAGCGGCTTGCAGGTTATCGTCACCGATGGCGATGTCTGCCAGAGAAACAAAACTTTTGGATTGCACTTGCATAACACTAATCCTCGTCCGTGAGCAAAAAGCCTGTTGATGTCTTGAAAAACAACAATATTTTAACACAGGACGGTGGGTTGTTTCTCTGTGGAGTTGATGATTAAAATATCGAATGTTCTTTATTCACACCGTCCACACCCCGCAAGTGCTTCGGCCCCCGCTGCAAGTCGTATTCATCCATTACTGCCACCCGCCCCGCCGTGCCTTCCCGGTAGCCAACCCCGCCGTTAATCCACACCGTCCCGTGATTCGTCAGCCAGATACGCTTGCACGAAGCCTAATAGCCGATCTTCAATTTGACCTCCGCCAGTCCGGTTGGGCTGCCAATCAACGTGAGCTTGTCACTCAACCGCAGCGTGCTAAACCCGTGCGGCACAATCACATGGCCGTCGCGCACAATTTCCAAAATCAGCACATCCCCCGGCAAGCGCAGGTCGCGCAGCGGCAGCCCCGCTACAGACCGCTCGGCAACAGTCACCTGAGCCAATTCATGTTCGGGGTCTTGCTGTAGCAGCAAGTCCACGGCTTCCGGCGCGTTAATCGACTGCTCAAGCAAATGCACCATCGCAGAGGCCGGGTCAATCACGCGGGCACCAATGGCCATAAAGTCCTCGCGCCGCGTGACATCGCGCACACGAGCGATAATCGTGTCTAACCCAAAGTCTGAGCGAGCAATCTGGCAGGCCTGAATGCTCAGGTCGTCATCGTCCATCAGGGCTACCAGGGCGTCTTTTTCGCCGCTCAGGTACGGCTTCAGGGCGTCTTCTGTAATGTGTTCAATGACCTGCACATCCACATCCACACCGTTAATCTCGCGCACGCGCTGCGGGTTGGTATCTGCCACAGTGACTTGCCAATCGCGGGCGATCATCTGGCGGGCCAGGGCAAGCGCCTGCGGCTCCAGGCCCAGGATAAGCAGGCGGCGGGGTTCACCCCGTTCGCTGCCTTCCGGCAAATGCGATTCGCCAACCTGCCGCAGTGCGTACTTCAACAGCAGTGGCCCAAAAATTTCATTAAGTACGATCACAGAGATAATCAGCGTGGCAAACTCACCCCCCAGTGTATCCGGGAAGAAAACCGCCGTTTCTCGCGCCAGCCCCAAAGCAATCCCCGCCTGTGTGATAAGCCCCAACCCGGCAAAGCGCCGGAACTGCTGCGGCTCACGGGCGAGCGTGCCCCCAATGTACGTGCCGATGATGATGGCGACCATTCGCACACCGAACAAAATCGCAGAAATGCCAATCGTGCTGATGAGAATGTCCAGCTTGAGGCCCACGCCCGTCAATGTGAAAAACGCCACATAGACCCAGGGGCTAATGTCGTGCAGCAGTTCCTCAAATGAGCGGCGATAGCGCGTATAGTTGGTCACCGTGAAACCGGCTACCATCGACATCAACAGCGGCTCAATCTTGATCTTGATGCCGACGGCGTTTTCCACCCACAGTGGCACCCAATTGGCAGATTCAAACAGCAAGAAGCCCACCACCAGCAGCACAACCGCCTTCAGCACCAACGAGAGCGGTGTAGACATCAGCACACCCAGGCCGCGCCCGACGGCATATCCCACCACCAGCGCAATGAAAATGTCTAAAATGAGGATGGCGATAAAGCTGGCCGTGACCGGCTCAGCGTTAATCAGGGCACTGGCAAACGCAACCGACAGCGCAAACAACACGATAATCACCACGTCCATCACCACCGTGATGCTCAGCACGGTTTTGGAAAATGGCCCCTTCGCCCGCACTTCCTGAATCACGGCAATGGTGCTGGCCGGGGAAAGGGCCAGCAAAATCGTTGCCCCCAGCAGGGCGACTGCCGCTTTCGTGATGGGTGGGTAACTGGCAGTAAACGAGATAAACGACTGTAAAATGTACAGCGCAACACCGATGAGGCTGAACGCGGCCACCACAATGCCCGCGGTGTTTAACAAAATACCCACCAGGCGGCTGCGAAGCTCCCTCAAATACAACTCGCTGCCTGCCACAAACGCAATGACGGCCAGCGATATGTCGTCAATGTAGCGCAGTGTTTCACTGGCTTCTTCTGGCAGCAGGCCCAGGATAAACGGGCCAGCGAGAGCGCCAGCCAGCAAATAGCCCGTGATGTAGGGCAAACCATACTGCGAAAAGAATTTACCAATTTGCTTGGCGGCCAGGGCAATGAGCAAAAAGCCTGCCGAAAAGACAACGATAGGAGGCAAGTTCAGCATAGGTGAAGACCTTTATAGTTGGCGATAAGCTGAATTCGACCAGGGCTGCGGGTGTAGGATTTATCAATGCTGTCTGTTGGCAACCTGTTCGATCACAACAACGCGGGAGAGCTTCCTGATTGGAGGTGATGAACTGCCATCACACACAGCGCCGCACCAGGATGCTACAGCCTGGACGAATCCTATTCATGATGTCGTTAAAGATGCGTCAATGTACCACAACTTGTGGGAAGGGAATAGTTGAGGTGGGTTGGCTGAGGGATAACTCATCAAGTCCCCAGTCAATAGATGCCGCCAGGGACGGGTTTGGTCAATGCGCTAAACGCCAGGGCCGCCGTGCAGCAGTGTCGTGCCGTACTCCGCTTCGAGGGCACAGATGAAAGCGTTAGCCTTATCCAACGTGGGGAAAAACTTCACCATCACCATCGACCCGGCACGCATGTCGCCGCCAATTTGAACCGATGTAGGCGGTTGGAGGACGCCGTTATCATAGTAGATTGCCAATTCAACCGCCTCAGAACTTTCGACCACGTTCATGGTTTTCAGGTCGATAACTTCCCAGGTGTCAAGCTGACTGTTGCTGCTAACGGCCCGGCGTGTCTCACTCAGCCTGGCAAACGCGCCGAGCATTTTGTATTCGCCATTGACGACACCATAGGCTTTGAATCGTGCTTTGCTCATCGCAACACTCTCCTGCTGCCGGAAGATACTTTGAAACAATCATACCGCAAACCAACCATTCGCGCAGCCTTACGAACAAAACATTTGCAAAACGTGTAACGACTCACGGGCTAAACGCACCTTACGGTTTGCACCCCATTTCCGAATGCACGGGCCTGCACAGGTTGGGCGATGCGGTTACCGCCGCAGGCGCTATAATCGGGGCTATGTGCTTGTTCCCCACACAGGAAGTGTAACCCACTGATGAAAAACTACATGATCGACATGGACGGGGTGCTGGTTCGCGGCAACGAACCCATCCCCGGCGCAGAGCAGTTCATTGAGACGCTCATCCAGGAGAAGGTGGAGTTTTTGGTGCTAACGAACAATCCGCTGCGAACACCGCGTGATCTTTCGCATCATCTGAACACCATCGGCCTGAAAATCCCCGAAACGCGCATTTTCACGTCCGCGATGGCGACAGCTCGCTTTTTGCAAAGCCAGCGGCCAGACGGCACAGCGTTCGTCATCGGGGAAAGCGGCCTGACGGAACCGCTGCACGCGGCGGGGTATATCCTGACGGACATCAACCCGCACTACGTGGTGCTGGGCGAAACAAACGCCTACAACTTCGACATGCTCACACGGGCCATCCGGCTGATTGACGCCGGGGCACAGTTCATCGCCACCAATCCCGACGTGAGCGGGCCAACCGAACATGGGCTGGTGCCAGGGTGCGGGGCAACGGCGGCGCTGATTCAGGCAGCAACGGGCAAGCATCCGTTTTTTGTGGGCAAGCCCAACCCGCTGATGATGCGGACCGCGCTCAATTACCTGGGCGTGCATTCCAGTGACACCATCATGATTGGCGACCGCATGGACACGGACATCATCGCGGGGGTGGAAAGCGGCCTGGAGACGATATTGGTGCTAACGGGTGTGACGCGCCGCGACGACGTGAGCCGCTACCCGTATGGGCCGACGCACATTGTCGAGTCCATTGCAGCAGTGGCGTTGCAGTAGTGGCCCTTCCTTGCATCAGGCCGCCTTTGCGTTAACAATCTGTAGCGTTTGACGATCCACCGATCACGACAAGGAGCAAGCATCATGGCGATTACGCCAATGAGTGAAGACTTTTCGCGCTGGTACAACGAAATTGTGTACGAAGCCGACCTCGCCGCGCAGAGTGAAGTCCGCGGCTGCATGATTATCAAGCCGTATGGCTACGAACTGTGGGAAGCCATCAAGAACGGGCTTGATCGCCGTTTTAAGGAAACGGGCCACCAGAACGCCTACTTTCCGGTGTTCATCCCAGAAAGCTACCTTCGCCGCGAGGCCGAACACGTCGAGGGCTTTAGCCCGGAACTGGCCGTCGTCACGATAGCGGGGGGCAAGGAACTTGAAGAACCGCTGGTGGTGCGCCCCACGTCAGAGACGATCATTATGCAGTCCTTTAGCAAGTGGATTCAGTCGTACCGTGACCTGCCGCTGCTGATGAACCAGTGGGCCAACGTCGTCCGTTGGGAACTACGCACCCGCCCTTTCCTGCGGACGACGGAGTTCTTGTGGCAGGAGGGGCACACCGCGCACGCCACTCAGGAAGAAGCTGAGGCCGAAACCCGACAAATGCTGGACATATACGCGGACTTTGCAATTAACGAAGCGGCTATCCCGGTGATTAAGGGCCGCAAGAGTATGCGCGAGAAGTTCGCCGGGGCGGTGTATACCACGACGATTGAGGCGATGATGCGCGACGGCAAAGCGCTGCAATCGGGCACATCGCACTACCTGGGCCAAAACTTCGCCAAAGCGTTTGACATTCAATTCCTGGACCGCGACCAGGAGCGTAAGTACGTTCACACGACGAGTTGGGGCCTGTCCACGCGCATGGTGGGGGCCATTATTATGGCGCACGGCGATGATATGGGCCTGCGCCTGCCGCCGGTTGTCGCGCCGATTCAGGTAGTGGCGGTGCCCATCTTCAAAAACGACGAGCAGAAGGTCACGGTGATGGAAACCATCAACCGGCTGATTGCTGAATTACGCGGGGCGGGCGTGCGCGTTCACCTGGATGATCGGGACTACAACCCCGGCTACAAGTATAATGACTGGGAAATGCGCGGCGTGCCGATTCGGCTGGAAGTGGGGCCAAAGGACGTGGAGAAGGGTAATGCGGTGCTTGTGCGCCGGGATGTACCTGGGAAGGCGGCCAAGAACTTCGTTACGCAGGATAACCTGGCCCGGCAGGTCCTCGATTTGCTCAAGGACATTCAGGTTGCCATGCTCAAACAGGCGACCGAATACCGTGACAGTAACATCGTGGATGTGGCTACCTACGACGACCTCAAGCAGGTGGTCGAGGCGGGGCAGTGGGCACGCGGCTGGTGGAACGAGAACAGCGACCTTGAAAAGCAGATCAAGGATGATACGACGGCCACGCTGCGCTGCTACCCGTTTGAGCAGCCGGGCGGCACAGGCAAAAACTTCATGACGGGCGACGAGGCCGATCAGATCGCGTTGTTCTCAAAGGCGTACTAAGCCGACGGGCACGGGATGGCCGTGCCCGCCTGCGCTTATTCCTCAATTTGCCAGTAGACGAATTCACGGGCAGATGCCTGCCCCGTGACACCCCGATAAGATCAACAGACCGCGCTTTAACATCAGCATGATGGCCCCTCAGCAATGCGTATCCACAACACCCCAAGCCTACACGCAGCGGCGCTGCTATGCCCAATGTTTCGCAATCAGGGGGTGTATTCGCTGGGTCACGGCAAGCTCTCACAGGCAACCCCATTCGGGTTTTCGCCGCCGTCCAGGTTGTGAATATCGCTGCCCACTGCCGCCACGCAGGTGTTGTAACAGACCTGGGCGGCGCTTTGCGTGCTGAAGTCGGAGCAGTTCAGGGTGTTCGCGGAGCAGTCGCATGTGCCGCTGGTTGTGCCGCCGCTATCGACCTGGGGCACGGCTGTTGGGCGCGGTGTAGGCGTGACTGTAGGCGTGGGCGTGGCGGTGGGCGGCTGGTCCGTGAGCAGAGACGTATGCACGTAGCCGTTGCCAACTTGCAGTTGCACCCGGTACCAATCCGTTGCCCCCTGGAACTCGCCGCCTATCGCCGTCCCGGTGACGATCAACAATGTGCCCGACGGAACAGTTGCCACCGTTTTGCAGGCATCCGTAAGCTGTGGGCACGGCCTGACGTTGGCCTGGGCAATCGTGTAGAAGGTCATCGACGCATCGAAAGATAGCACCTCAACATCAAAGTCTTGTGGGGTAGCCGTTGCCGATAGCTGCAACTCAGCGGTTTGCAGCGCGGCGAACGTGCCCTCAGCAGATGTGGCTGTCGCATCGGGGGTGCTTGTCAGGGTTGCTGATGGTGTGATGGTGAGTGTGTTGGATGGCGTTAGCGACGGCGTGAATGTTGGCGTCAGCGACGGTGTGGGGGTGGCGGTGTTTGTTGGCGTTGGTGTGACGGTGGGTGTAGAGGTCCAGCGGGTTGCCGTCTCTGTCGCGCCCGCGATTGACGTTTGCTGTGCGACGATTTGTGCGTCTGCCGTGCGGGTGAGGTCGATAAACGTCAACTGGCGTCGCCCTGCCAATGTGAGCAGTATACCAACCATCAGCACAGCAACCACTGCCGATAAAGCCCACACGCGCCGCTGGCGGGGGGGCACTGTGTCAGCCTTTATGACCGATAGCAATATCGCCCGCGCTGCCTGGAGATTCTCATTCAGCGCGGGCAGTTGGTTGATCTCACCCACTGCCTGACGTGCCGCATCTGCATATGGGTGATGGGTAGACCGCCCCTTTAGCACTCCGGCTAACACACCCATTGCGGCAACTGTGTGCAGCGACGTGTTTCCGCTGGTTTGCAGCAGCCGGTAAGCCTGTGAAATGGCTTGCTTTGGTGATGGTTGCCCCGACCTTGCCACGGCCCGTTACATCCCTGTTGTCATATTATGTTACAGCATACTCCGCTTGAGATGGGGCTGCAACTGTAGCGTCTCACTTTTTGTTTGCGGGCGACGGTGCTACCATCATGCGCCGAGACGCAACCAACAGGGCAAGACCTATGCAATACAAATGGGGCTGGATTGTTCCGTATATGATTTTGATCGTTGCGTTGGTGCCAGTTGTGCTGCCGTCGGATGTGGCGCAGGTGGATGAGGCCGTGCGCTGGTTTGACCGGGCGGCCAACTTCCAGGAGGCGATAGCCACTGGCGATTTTGCGGCGACGGTACAAACCGAACACCCCGGCGTAACGACGATGGCACTGGGCACAGTGGGGCGGCTCCTCCTGGCACAGCTTGACCCGCAAGCGAGGTTGACACCCATCCAGCAGCTAGACACAGTGCGCCTGCCTATCAAGCTGGTGAACGCGGTGGTGGTGCTGCTGGCCTACAGGGTGATGGTGAGGGTGTTTGCCAGCCGCACGATTGCGTTGATTGCGGCGCTGCTATGGGCCTTGTCACCGTTTTTGCGTCACTACAACCGCTTGCTGCACATCGACGGGCTTTCAACCGGGTTTATGGCGCTGTCGTTCCTGCTGCTGCTGCTGGCCTACGGCTACGACGTGGGGCAGTCGCCGTCCGGGTTTACAATACGCTGGCGCTACCTGATGGGGGCGGCGTTCGTGGGTGGATTGGCGGCACTGTCCCGGTTTACGTCGTTCTTCCTAGTTGGGATGGCGGGCGTGCTGGTGCTTATCAATCTGGTTGTGTATCGGCGTGAGTTGAGCCGCGCTGTGTGGGGCCGGGCCGTCGGGAGTGTGGCGTTGTTCACGGTGACGGTTGCCCTGACCTGGACCCTGTTGTATCCCGGTATGTGGACGAACCTCAACGGTATTATCGACCAGACATTACACGGCGTTGACAACGCGCTGGCCCCACATTCTGGCGGGAACTACTTTTTTGGGCAGCCGGTGCCTGCCCCGGCGTGGTACTTCTATCCAGTGGCGGCGATGCTGCGGATTACGCCGTTTGTGCTGGCGGGGCTGGTGTTTGCGGTCATCGCGGCAGGGGTTGGCCCCGTGCGGCACCGCGTCCACTTAGCGCTGCTGCTATACGCGGTGCTATATACCGTTGCGATGACGCTGCAACCCAAGATGTTTGACCGCTACATTCTACCGATCTTCCCGGTGCTGTTTATGTTAGCAGCAGCGGGCTGGCGCTGGTTCCTGGTGGACATTCAGTGGCCCAAACAGCTTTCTACGGGTCATCATGCAGGCTTAGTGGGGGCGATTTTGCTGGTGGCCGTGTTTGGGCACTCGTTGGTGTACCTCAACACAGGGTTTGCCTACGCTAATGAGGTCATGGGGGGTGGTAAGGTGGCAGAACGGGTGCTATTGGTGGGCAACGGTGAGGGCCTGAATGATGTGGCGGCGTTCATCTCGTCAGCGTTAGATGACCCGGAAGCGTGCGACCTGGAAATTCGGTCGGCCTATCATGACCTGTTGGCATGGTATTTGCCCTGTAGTGAACCGGGTTGGTTTGAACTCAAGCCGGAGAACAATTACCCGGTGTATTACATCTGGTACATCAGCCATCGGCAGCGTCACCCGGAAGAAGCCGCGCAACTCGAACAGTTCAAGCCGGTTTATACGCTCACCTATCAGAATATGACGGTTGCACAGGTCTACGACGGCGCAACCGTCCAGCAGCTATTTGACTGATTGTGTAAGCATCAACTACACGTCAAGGTAGTGGCGCACCGCAGGCAGCAGTTGGTCGGGCGTATCTACAATGTACGCTTCATCAAGCAGCTTTTCATCGTGGATGCGCTGGCGTGTGAATGGCGTCGTGACAGCGATCACAGCCATGTGCGCGGCGAGGGCGGCTTGTACGCCGCTGGGGGAGTCCTCAATCACCAAACACGATTCAGCCTCGCACCCTAACTCGCGGCTCACCAGATTGTAGATTTCTGGGTCGGGTTTGCTATGTTCCACGTCATCGCGGGTGGCGATGAAATCAAGTAACCCGCCAGCTCAACCTCATTTAGCACGTGCTGGGCCTGTATGCAGTGGGACATGGTTGCCAGGGCGGTTGCATATTGTTTCGCCCGCACCGCTTTGAGCAGGTTCACGTTGTGCTGCCACAGGTTACCCCGCAGGATGGCCGGGTCTTGCAGCATCTCCTCGTAGTAGCGCAGGCGTATTTGCACGAAGCCCTGCCACAGCGTTTTCACACCCAGGTCCGGCAGGCGCGGTTCCAGCTTGTCGGCAAGGTTGTACTTCTTCACGAAGTAGTCGCTCACCTCATGGCGAGAAAGGCCCACCACGTCCTTGAAGTCTTCCAACACCTGTTCTTCTGTCACGGCGTAGGGGCACAGTTCTATTGTTGCTTTCGCATAGGACTGGGCCTTCAACCGTTCCGTTTTGACAAGCGTTCCGTCCAAGTCGAAGATGACCGCCCGAATCGTCATGCGCTGGCCAGCCCCTTGATGCCCGCCGTCGCATCCTTGAAGTGGAAACGCAGCACACGGCGGTGATTATCAAGCAGCGCCTGACGGTCACCGAGCGATTGGGCGAGTTTGAGCGTGCCAAAGCTCATGCCGCTTGCCTGCTTGCCCGCCTCATCAGGGATGCCGGCGTCTTTGGGTACATCTGCTGTGAACTGAATAAACAGGCCCTTACCGCTATCGCCCTTGTGAAGCTGGCCGGTGCTGTGCAGGAAGCGGGGGCCGTAGCCAACCGTGACAGCCGTTTTGTAGGTATCGCGCAGGTGCTTTTGCAGGTTCGCCAGCGCTTCGCTCGTCGCATCCGTTGGCTGAACGTAGGCGTGCAGTGAAACATAGGTGCCTTTGGCCTGGGCGTTCTGCATGAATGCTTCCAGGGCGGCAGATGCGCTGTCGGCTTCCACATTGCCGTATACAGTGACATCTTTATTTGAAAAAGCCGGGTTCAGTTCAGGCAGCTTGCCCTTTTCCTGAAACTCAGCAATCATCTGGTTGGCCGCCACCTTTGCAGATTCCACGTTGGGCTGGTCGAACGGTTGGATGTTCATGCGATACCCGGCAACCGCCGTTGCCATCTCCCACAGGAAGAACTGCCCGCCCAGATCATACTTGTCTTGGAGGTCAATCTGCACGACGGGGTGGCCCGCTTTGGCAAGTGCCGCCATCGGGTCGTCGTAGGTGTCGTCCAGGCGGATGTAGGCAAAAACGCGGTCATTGTTGTAAACGCTGGGTGCGCCCAACGGTTCGCCCACCACTGGCAGGATGCCCGTGCCACTTTTGCCCGTACTCTCTGCGATTAACTGCTCAACCCAATCGCCAAAGCTGGCAATCTCCGGCGACAGAACCAGCGTGAGTTTATCGCGGTCAGCTTTGGCCAGTTCGCCCATTGCCGCGCCCAGTTGGGCGGCGTCGTTCTTATCCGGGGCAGCTTTGGCGTCTTTCATCGCGGCCTCTGCGCTTTTAAGCAGTTGATCCAGGTCAACGCCGCCAAGCGCCGCCGGAATCGTGCCAAAGAAGCTGAGCGCACTGTAGCGCCCGCCGATGTTGGGGTCGTTCTCGAACGTCTCGCGGAACTTGTAATCTTTGGCCAGCTTGACCAGCTTACTACCGGGGTCGGTGATGGCGACAAAGTGCTGGCCGACCTCGTCCTCGCCCACTTTGTCGAGCGCTTGATTATAGAAGAACTTGAAGAACGAGAGCGTTTCTGCCGTACCACCGGACTTGGTCGCCACGATGTACAGGGTTTTGGCCGGGTCGAGTTTGTCGGCATAAGCCAGAACCGCGCCGGGGTCGGTGCTGTCCAGCACGGCCAGGTCGAGGTGTTTGTCGGCCACGCCGTAGGTGAGCCGGAACACTTCCGGGGCGAGGCTGCTGCCGCCCATCCCTAACAGCAGCGCGTGGGTGTAGCCGTCATCCTGCACAGCCTTGACTAGCGCGTTGATTTTTTCCATGTTGTCGCGCACAAAGCCGACGCTGGTCAGCCAACCCAGGCGGTTGCTGATTTCGGTGGGGTCGTCCTGCCAAACGGTGTGGTCAATCTCCCAGATGCGCTTGATGATGTCATCGGATTGCATCTCTTTCAGGGCAGCGTCTACTGCGCTCTGATAGGTGCCGAGGGTCAGTTGCATTGCATATTCTCCTTATGTGTGTGTGGGGGAGTGCGAAGGTTGAATCGAGTGTGGGGGGGCGCTGGAGTGCGCCCCCGCCAACAGTGGCATTGCGGGCTATTCCGCGACGAGTTGTTCGCGCTTGGCTTCGATGCTGGCCATCAGCTTGTCAAACGGTTTGATGAACTTTGCAATCCCTTCTTCGAGCAGTTTGGCGGTGACATCATCGTAGTTGATGCCTTCGCCTACGAGTTGATCCAGCACTTTCTGGTCAAGAGCGGCGTTGCAGGTCGTCATGATCTTAACCTGGGCGTGGTTGAGCAGGGCGTCCAGGGTGTCTGGCGGGACGGTGTTAACTGTGTGTTCGGCCACGAGGCCATCCACATAGAGCGTATCAGGGTAGGCGGGGTTTTTCACGCCTGTAGAGGCCCACAACGGACGCTGTACCATTGCACCCTTTGCGGCGAGCGCGTCCCAGCGGTTGCCGCTAAATGCCTTGCAGAAGTGGGTGTAGGCCACCCGCGCATTGGCGATACCTGCCTTGCCGGGCAGGTTCGTGTTGCCCTTCGCTTCGAGCATCTCATCAACCATCACGTCCATACGGCTGACAAAAAAGGACGCAACAGAAGCCGTCCTGGCGAGGTTGCCGCCGTTGGCGTCGAGCGTTTCCAGGCCCTTGATGTAGGCTTCGGCCACATCGTCATACTGCTGCAAGCTGAACATCAGCGTAACGTTGACGTTGATGCCTTCGCCAATCAGCGTGGTGATGGCGGGTAAGCCAGCTTGCGTAGCGGGCACCTTAATCATGAGGTTGGGGCGGTCTACCGCTTTGAACAGGCGGCGGGCTTCTTCAACAGTGCCGTCGGTGTCGTTGGCAAGGTTGGGGCGCACTTCCAGGCTGATGTAGCCATCGGCGGCGTTGCTCTCGTCGTATACCGGGCGCAGCACGTCAGCGGCACGCTGAATATCCTGGATAACGAGCGCTTCGTAAATATCATCAATGCTCTTGCCCTCGGCAATGAGGTCGCGCATCTGGTCGTCATAATCATCGCTGCCTGCGATGGCCTTCTCGAAGATGGCCGGGTTAGAAGTCACGCCGCGCACACCGTTATCAACGACCTGCTGCAAGCCGCCGTTGTCGATGTATTCGCGCCGGATATAGTCAAGCCAGATGGACTGTCCGAGGTTGTGTAGTTCGTGGGCTTTTGTCATGTGGGGTTCAACTCCTGTGCTATGGTCAATAACTGATTGTCATTATGACACATTCGCGCAAACGGAACGTAAGTGGGCGTACAGTTTAGATAAATTTAACGCCTTTGTGATGGCGAAGTGAGCTTGCACATTTGTCTGCGGAATAAAAGTATCCCCAGATGGGTGATGGGGAGGTTCTGTTGCGCTTTTTGCACCCTCCGGCTGTTCCTGTGATACATTGAGTAACAAAACGAAGCCCATCTAGAACAATGCCATTACAATCTCGCATCAACCAATACATCGGGGTCAATGCTCACCTGCAAAGCTACTTCCAGAATCGCGGCGGCTGGTCAAGCTTTCATAACAACTACATCCGTGATCTAGCTGTTGCGATTGACCGACAACTGCCATCCGGTTATCTGGTTGATGTCGAGCAGTCGTTGCAAATTCGAGAATATCACCCGGACACGGGTGAAAAGCTGCGTCGTCCCCAACCGGACATCACCGTGTATGATGTTGACCCATCACAACAACGCGAGCCACTCAAACCCGAAGGAGTAACAACCGCGACGATGGTTCGCCCTGTCGCCGAAACACTGGACTTAAATGAGGACCAATACTATCCGGCAGTGGTCATCTACAAGCAGGACACCACCAATGATTTCGGTGAGGCAGTGACGCGGATCGAGCTGCTATCACCATCCAATAAACAAGGTACCGGGGAAGTTCAGTATCGAGAGAAGCGCATTGCAACACTCAAAAGCGGTGTCAAACTGGTTGAGATTGATCTTCTCCATCAAACCCCTTCCCCGCTCATCGGTATCCCACTGTATCCCGAACATGATCGGTCTTATCCGTACAACATCACCGTCAGTAATCCCCAACCCTCACTTGAGGAAGGGCTGGCAGAGACCTATGCGTTTCACGTTGAGGAACCGCTCCCGATTGTGGCGATTCCACTGGTTGATGCCCAGAAGATCACGGTCGATTTCGGAAAGGTCTACAACATCACGTTTAGCAGCCTCGGTGCATACAGTTACCGCGTGGATTATGAGCAGTACCCCAATGCCTTCGAGACGTACAGCCAGGTCGATCAAGCAAAGATCAAGGCACGGATGGATGTGGTTCAAGCAACTGACAACCTTGATGCGGGACCTTTTCCATTGCCACCCCATGTAGCCCCCTCATGAAGATGGTTTGGGTGCATGGCTGTCGTGCCCGTTAGAATTGATTTAGCTTACACTTTTGTATAGGTTGTGTAAGCTAGGCGTATCCCTCGCTTTTTTGAGCGACGAAAATGTAATCCCGCTCATTGGGCGCGTAGAGCAGCCGCTGCACAGCACTTAGCACATCACCGGGACGCAGCATGGTCACAGCGAACCCGCTCGCTTCCAAACGCTGCACGATGTCCCAGCCATAATCGCGCACATGATACGGATTACCGTAAAGCCGCTGCCGCTCATCCGCAGATAGATGCACGCCCTCAAGTGTCGTTTCCCGGTTGAGGGGCACCATAAATACAGCCACCCCACCGGGCGCAGTCACTCGCCAGATTTCACGCATGGCGTGGGCGTCGTCGGGGATGTGTTCCAGCACATGCGAACACAACACAATATCGAAGGCGGCAGCGCGGGCAGGCATATCTGGCAGGCTAAGGTGGACATGCACATCCGGGTCGATGATGTCCGCTGTGACGTACTCAACGCCGCGCATTCTGCTAAAACGGTCACGGAAGATGGGCAGCGGCGCAAAGTGCAAAAATGTCTGCGTCCCGGTGCGGGATGGCAGCAGCGTTTGCGTCAGGTAGTGCCACAGCAAGCGGTGACGTTCCAGTGAACCGCACACCGGGCAGCGGGCATCCGGGCGGCGCGGCACGCCAAACGGTTGGAATTTGGCGCTGAACGCCCTGCAAACCGGGCAGTAGCGGCGCAGCCCGAAGTGCCTTAGCCGTTCTACAGGGTTGCTGCGCGTATATTGCAACTCACGGAAGATGCTGCCGTACATGGTGCCCCTTACCGCCCGTGCAATGCGTTAACGGTTCGCACCGGGTTAACAGGCGTACCAAAGGATGATAGCCTCGTGGTACCCTGCCCATGATTCGATTGGTGCTTCATAGTCTAGCCATAAGATGGTTTCGGCTTCATCATCCCGGTAAACGTGTATCACAGCCTTATTAGGATGCCTTCGCAGCAATCATCTTGTTGGTGAGGCGTCCTAACCCGCCGACTTCAACCACATACTCATCCCCTGGCTGCATGTAGTGCTTCTCCTCCATGCCCAATATAACGCCTTCGGGTGTGCCAGTGGAGATAACATCACCGGGGTAAAGCGTCATGTGTTGGCTGGCAAAGGCGATAATCTGTGCGACAGAGAAGATCATGTGGCGGGTGTTGCTGTCCTGGCGCAGTTCGCCATTGAACCACCCCTTAATCGGCATATTTGTCACATCACCTGCTTCATCTGCCGTGACCATATACGGCCCGATTGGCATGAACTTATCTGGCGACTTGCCCAGCAGCCACTGCGCCGTCAGGAACTGTAGATCACGCTCGCTGATGTCGTTGCCGTTGCAGTAGCCTAACACGTAGTTCAGCGCATCCGCCTCGGTGACGTTACGCGCCACCGACCCGATGACAACCACCAGCTCGGCCTCATAATCGACGGTTTTCCAGTTCGTGTGCATGGGGATGTCATCGCCGCTGGCTGCCAACGCATTGTTGAACTTGCCAAACAAAATTGGGTTTTGGGGCGCATCCATCTTGCTTTCGTTCGCGTGGCTCATGTAATTGAGGCCCACACACAGCACTTTTTGCGGATTCGGCACGGCTGGCCCCAGCGGATATTGTGATTCGGGGTGGGTGTAGGGGGATGTATTCCCGGCTAGTAACGCCTCAAAGCCTTCCAGCGCATCGGACCCGATTTTGTAGAAGGCACCAGGTGTGGTGGGTACATCGACGCTCAGGCCCGCTGCGGCAGCGGCAACATCAACAACGCCCTCGTCCGTCAGCACGCCCAGCTTGAGGGTTTCCCCCATGTGGTAAGTAAGCAGCTTCATAGGTTGATCGCCCTTCAGGTGATGCGGTTAGGTTTCACTAAGTTGATAGAATTGTACACCATTTCGGTAAAAGATACTTTCCTGCTCAACCGCTGACAAACCGGAAAGCCAGCCCGTCACATCACTGACCCACCCGCTGTATAGTTGTGAGTCGGTGAAACTGTGCGGGAAATGGCTGCTGTACATTAGACGATTGGGCGCAAACCCATCCAGCAGGGCGTCTTGGCGAGTGGTGAGGCTGTCACCTTCAACCGCGTCCCCGGCATGTAACACGCTGAGTTTGCAGGTCACATTGTCAAACTCACTCAGGCGCTTGATGGCACTCAGCCAGGGCGTGTCGTCAGCGGGCGGGCCATCAGGGTAGCTCAGGCTGTTGAGCGCGAACGTTACCTCTGGGGACGTTTTGACCATGTTCAACACCTCCATCGACTGATCGACGCGGGCATCCACATCCAGCGAGAAGTTGTAATCGGCCAGGTTGCGAACGGTATCCAAAAATGTTTCCTCAAATAGAAACCCGGTGCGGAACTTATCCAGTTTGCGCCGCACCCCTTTAACCAGCGGCATCCTGCCCAGAATAGCCAGCATGGCGTGGAAGTTATGGTTTTCCAGCGGCACAAAGGCCACAATCCCACGTATACGCGCATCTTGCCGGGATAGCTGCGTGTACCATTCCACTTCGGGCTGCCAGTTTTCGGGTAACCCTTCAGATTCAACCGCCACAACCTGCTCAATCGCCCACCCAACGCCCGATTTGGGCAGGTCTGACGGCAGCACGGCCCGGTTGAGCGCCGGGTAATGCTTGAGCCAGGGATACACGAATTGGTCTGGATTCCAGAACTGCACATGAGTGTCCGTAATTTGCATAAATGCCCCTCCACACGAAAAACTAACGATGATGACCACCAGTATAATCTACAGGGACGCTCAGGCGAGATTGGTTCGCAGCTTGCTCTTGGCGTGTTTCATAAGACAGGGTAAAGTGGCCTGAATTCAACAACAATTTCTTAGAGAGTACCTTCCTTATGAGTCACCTACCTGAGCGCGAATCCCCCGTTGGCAAGCGAGTGTCTTTGTTTGTCACCTGCATGGTGGATGTGATCTACCCGCAGACGGGTATGGCTGTCGTTGATATTCTGGAACACCTGGGCATTGCCGTAGACTTCCCAAGAGCGCAAACGTGCTGCGGCCAGCCGGGGTTTAATGCGGGCTATCGTGCAGATACACGCGAGGTCGTCAAGCAGTTCTTGCGTGCCTTTGACCAGGCAGAAGTCATTGTCACGCCGTCGGGGTCGTGTGCAGGGATGATTCGCCACGAGTACCCGACCCTGTTCGCAGATGACCCGAAGTGGCTGCCACACGCAGAAGCTGCCGCCGCCAAAACGTGGGAAATCACCGAGTTCATTGTGGACGGGCTGGGCATCACGGATTTGAATGCGGCCCTGCCGGAACCGACGGCCTACAGCGTGCATGACGCCTGTCATGGGCTGCGGCTGCTTGGATTGGGCCAGCAGGCCCGCACGCTGCTGGAAAATGTCGAGAATTTGCAGCTCGAAATCCTGCCGGAACACGACAAGTGCTGCGGCTTCGGCGGCCTGTTCAGTGTGAAGATGCCCGGTGTAAGTAACGCCATGCTCCAGCACAAGATGGCGTGCATTAACGAATGTCCGGCGGCGGGCGTCGTTACAGGGGATGTAAGCTGCCTGACGCACATGAACGGCGGCCTGTCGCGCAATAATTCGCCCAAGCGGGTGCAGCACATTGTGGATGTACTGGCCGAAGGCGTGCGTCACGGGGCGAAGAAGCCCGTGAAGTAGTCGCTGTTCCTGCTAACTTTAGCCAATCACCCCACCTGGAGAGTATACCCTCCATGCGAATTCGCTCGCGTATCAATCAGGGGTGGCTGTGGTCACCCACCGACGCTGGCCCGACTCCCCCACCGGATGACTTTACAGCCGTGACGCTGCCGCACACGCACACCGTCGTGCCCCACCATAACTTTGATCCTTCGGCGTACACGTTCGTTTCAACGTACCGCAAGCAGCTTACACTACCAGAAGAATTGAACGGGCGGCGCATCTACATTGACTTTGACGGCGTGATGATTGCCCACACTGTCACAATTAACGGTCACACCTTCCCAGAATATCGCGGCGGATATACTCTGGCGGCATATGATATTACCGACCACTGGCAACCTGACGGCGAGAACTGGCTCGCCGTCCGAGTGGATGGCACCGAACGCCCTGACATTCCGCCGTTTGGGTACACTGTCGATTACCTGACGTTCGCGGGCATCTACCGCGATGTGTGGCTGCGGATGGTCGCGCCGTGTCACATCAAGGGGGTGTTTGTGCAGCCGCAAACCGTGCTGACGGCCCCGACGGTCAAGGCGACGGCGTACCTCACCAACGCGAGTGACACCCCATTCACGGGTGAAATACGCACCACACTGCTTGATGCGGATGGCTCGGAGCTTGCTTACACGATTAGTATGTGTAAGGTCAGGGCAGGTCAGGAAGTAGCACAAAGTGCTTTAATGGCTGACTTACCCGCCATAGACTTGTGGTCACTGGATAACCCGGCCCTGTACCACATGCGCTTTGACCTGCTGGACGGGAACGGTAACATAACGGACAGCTACATGCAGCGCTTTGGCTTCCGGGAGGCGCAGTTTAACAAAGACGGCAGCTTTTACCTGAATGGCGAACCGCTCAACCTGTTCGGACTCAACCGCCACCAGACGTACCCCTACATCGGTGCTGCTGCCCCCGAACGGCTCCAGCGCAAAGATGCAGACATCGTGAAATACGAACTCGGCTGTAACATCGTCCGCACCTCGCACTACCCGCAGTCGCCGCACTTCATGCGCCGCTGCGATGAAATCGGCCTGCTGGTGTTCGATGAAATCCCCGGCTGGCAGCACATCGGTGACGCGGACTGGCAGCAGCTTGTGGTGCGCGATGTTGTTGCGATGATCGAGCGTGATCGGAATCACCCGTCGGTTATCATCTGGGGGGTGCGCGTGAATGAGTCGCTCGACAATGACGCACTTTATGAAGAAACGAATACGCTTGCCCACGATCTTGACCCGTCGCGGCAGACGGGCGGCGTGCGTTACTTCCAGGAAAGCCGGCTGCTGGAAGATGTGTTCACGTTCAACGACTTCTCCGGTGGCGTTGTGGAACCGCTCAACACGCCGCACCTCATTACGGAGTTCAACGGGCACATGTTCCCAACGAAAATCTATGACCATGAGGAACGACTGGTGGAACATGCGCTGCGTCACGCCCGCATCCATGACGCGCAAATGGGCCATGACAAAATCGCCGGTGGCATTGGCTGGTGCGCCTTCGACTACAACACGCATCGCCAGTTCGGCAGCGGTGACCGCATCTGCTATCACGGCGTCATGGACATCTTCCGATTACCGAAGTACGCCGCGCACTTCTACGCCAGCCAGGTTGACCCCACACAGCGGGTTGTGCTGCAACCGGCAACGCTCTGGTCTGTAGGTGACCGTGACGCCAGCCGGATTGATCCGCTGGTGGTGTTTAGCAACTGTGACGCGATCGAAATTTTCATCGGGGAGCAATCATTTGGGCGGCACCAACCCGACCGGGCCAGCTTCCCCAATTTGCCGCACCCCCCGTTTCAAATCACCCTGTTCGCGGACACGGAAACGTGGGGCCAGCAGCTAGCCGATTTGCATGTGTATGGCTACATCAACGGGCAGCAGGTCGCTGAGCGGCATTACATCACCGGCGGACTGCCCCACCATCTGATTTTGCAGGCCGACGATAGCGAACTCCACGCGGACGGGGCCGATATGACGCGGGTGATGTGCCGGGTTGCGGATGAAGTTGGCAACCGTGTGCCGTACTCGAATACGATTGTCACATTTACAATAGACGGCCCCGGTGACCTGATTGGCGAAAATCCATTGATGCTCCCTGGCGGGCAGGCGGCGGTGTACGTGAAAGCGCCGCCCATCGCGGGCATCATCACGGTAACGGCGTCCGCGCCGGGGTTGGGGTCGGTCAGTGTGCGTGTTTCATGCATCAGGCCATAATTCGGGCATATCTGCCAGACCCAATTGCTGGTTCATCGTCTTGGCCCGCTAGATTGCGGGCCAAATCGAGGCTCTGCCTACCCCTTCAACCCGCTCGTGGCCACACCCTCAATGAAGTAGCGCTGCGCGAAGATAAAGATAATCATCGGTGGCAGAATCGCAATCGCCGCGCCCGTTAGCACGATGTTGGGGCGGTCCGCCGCGATATTGCTCAACTGAATGAGCGCCAGCGTCAGCACATGATTTTCCGCATTGGCCTCGTTGATAATCAGCAGCGGCCACAAGAAGCTGTTCCACGCATACAGGAATGAGAAGATCGCCAGCGTCGCAATTGCGGGGCGGCTGAGCGGCACAAAAATCTGCCACAGCACCCTGAACCGGCTGGCACCGTCCATGAGGGCGGCTTCTTCCACTTCCTTTGGGATGCTGATAAAAAACTGCCGCATCAAAAACGTACCGTATGCGGTGAAAATCCAGGGGATGATGAGCGACACAAGCTGATTCTGCCAGCCCAGGATGACCATTAGGCGATACATCGGAATCACCAGCACAATAAACGGAATCATGATGCTGCCCAAGTACATCAAGAAGAGCGTATCCCGGCCCTTGAATTCAATCCGGCTGAAGGCATACCCGCCGAAAATCGACGTGACCAACTGCCCACTCACCACCAGTATCGTAACGAGCGTCGTGTTGACCAGCGCCCGGTCTAAGTCCAGCTCAAAGAAGGCTTCGTAATTGCTCCACTGCAACTCAACCGACTCAATCGGCGTAGCGGTACGCTCGACGGCATACGTTTCAATGCTTGCGTCATTCAGCGCGACGAACTTATCCAGCGAGCTGCGGTAGGCCAGCAGCAGTTCACGTTCTTCGCCGTCTACCCTGACGCTGTACACATCGAATTCCTCTTCATCGCCATCGGGGGCAATGAACACGTCCTCGCGGATGGGGTCGCCCAGGTCATCAAACGGGATTTGCAGGGCGATGGTACTATCACGCGGCTCGTCCACAAGTAGCTGTTCTTCCGTCGTCAGGAAGCCGAAGCGCTCGCTATCGTCGGTGAGAATAAACGTGCGCGTCTGGCCGTCCACGTCGAACTCGTACAGCGCCACCTGTTCCCCGTCGATTTGGGTGGTTTCCTGGCTGAGCGGCAGCAAACGCGGCGGATTGCGGAACACGTCATCCGATGTTTTGAGCGACGCGGTAATCATGTACAGGAACGGGAAGATCATCAGGAAGGCGAACCCGGTCAGCAGGGTGTAGGCCAGCAGCCGCCCCAGCACCTCACCGAGCGTCATATTACGAAAAACGATTGTTTTCATGGTTGTGGCGTCCCTTTAGTCGTAAGCGCTGGTGCGGTTCAAACGGAACTGGATGAGCGTGAAGCCGAAGATAATCAGGAACAAAATCCATGCGATAGACGACGCATAGCCAAACTGGAACTCGTTAAACCCCTGCGTATACATGTAATAAACCGAGGTTCGCGCCTGCGACGGAATGGGGCGCGACGGGAACAGCGCATAGGGTTCGTTAAACACCTGCAACCCGGTGACTATCGTCGTAATCAGCACGAAAAAGCTGGTGGGCGCTAGCATGGGCAGCGTCACATTGCGGAACTGCTGCCAGCGGTTGGCCCCGTCGATTTGGGCCGCTTCGTACAGCACTTTAGGGATGCCCTGCAACCCGGCCAGGAACAGCACCGTGTTATAGCCCACCACCTGCCACGCACTCAGCAGCACAATCGAGAACAGCACCACGCCGGGGCCAGTCAGCCATCGGACGGCGGGGTCTTCGACGTTGAAGCCAGGGATGATATTGAGTGCGGCTACCAGCCCGGAAATCGCATAGTTGATATAGCCGATGGTCGGGTCATACAGCCAGCGCCAGATGAGCGCCGTCCCCACGACAGCCGCCACCGACGGCAAAAAGAACACCGCCCTGAAGATATTTACCCCTGGCAGCTTGGAGTTTAGCACGAGTGACATGCCTAACGCGGGCAGCACCGCCAACGGTAACAACATCAAGCAGAACACCAGCGTATTCCGCATACTGATCCAGAAGCCCACATCACGCGCACCGATCACATAGCGCGTGTTACCCATGCGGAAGTCAGTCAGGGTGGCATAGCCGAACGTGAGCGCGGCCTGTGGGTTGGCTTCCAGGTCGGTGGTGGACTGCACTTCAAGCGCGAGGATTTCGCGGTAGTTGGCGGCATTGTTCATTTGTGGCACCTGCCCCACAGAGCTATCTGTAAAGCTGAGGTACAGCGACAGCAGCAGCGGCCCCGCGAAAAACAGCACAAACCCGAAGATGTTCGGGGCCAGCATCAGCCAGCCCTGCCACGCGGCCCGTTCGTCTGGCGTTTCGTTGAACAGCCGCCCGATCACCACCAGCCGCAGCATTAAAAACAGGAAGATCGCAAACGCCGCCGTCGCAATCCAGGTGTTCAGGTTGGCGTACTGGCTGAGCGAATAGCTAAGGCCACGCACCAACCCCGATGCCAGCAAAAACACAAACAGCGTTAGCCCCGCAATGCCCAGCGCCACCGTTTCGAGCGTGTTACGGCCCCGGCTGTCTTCCGGCAAGCGCCCTGCAATCATGAACAGGCCATACGCCAGCGCAGACCCCAGCAAGACCGTCGCGTTTTGCATCACGCCGTCAACGATGCGCTCAAAACTGCCGTACACACCCCACAGGCCCAGCACCACAAATCCTGACAGCGCCATGCCGCTCGTGTTAATCAGCAGGGATAGGTAGCGTCCGGCAGATGCCCGCGCAACCAGCAGCACACTCGCCAAAATACCCACGATGAACACCGCAAAGATCACCGCAGCGGCAAACACCTGTACCGGACGCCCCAATTCAGCAGGTTGGCCCAGTATTACGAACGCTTCCGCAGTGAACACACGGTAGGATAGCACCAGTGCCGCCAACGCAATTACAACCTGCCACGCCGCCGTAACCCACAATAACCATGTGCCCGTCTGAGGGACCTGTTGACCGCGCTCCAGCCCCCTTTCTCCGATAGCCACACCCATAATGTTTTCCTCGTATTGTCTATTTGTCAGATTCGAAAAAAGCGGCTCATCGCCGCTGCATTTTTGTTTTGTAGGGACGCGCATCTGTGCGTCCACAATGCAAGATGGGGGCGCGGCGATTGCCACACCCCCATCCGTATCTCGTTAGGACATTTCGTCAAATTCAGGGGCAACCTGAGCGCAGATTGCGTCCGCGAATTCCTGTGCGGTCTGCTCACCATTGAAGATAGCGGTCACGCCCGTGCCGTAAGCGGTATCGACAGCGGGCCAGTTGCCGAAGAACAGCGGGGCCTCGGTGCGAACATCGCTGGCGGTGGTGCCATCAATGAATGCCCGGTTGTCCACACCAGAATCCGGCAGGGTACCCAGGAACAGCTCAATGGCTTCGTCGGTGGCGCGGCTGGGGATGTTAGCACCCAGGGAAGCAATCTGGCCCTGGATTTCAGCGCTGGTCAACTGGGTGACAAGTTCCCAGGCCGCTTCGGGGTTGGGGGTATCTGCATTGACAACATACGCACCCCAGAACAGCCAGTTGGTCGGTTCACCGCTGGGGCCAACCGGCAGCGGCGCAACGTTCCACTCGAAGCCAGCGTTGGCAATGGTGCCCGGCGTTGCCCAGCGACCGTTCATAAACATACCCACGTTACCGGCCAGGAACGGCGGCTCGGAGTCGGTACCCCAGGGCACGGCGTAGCCTTCGTTAAACAGTTCAGCCGCGAATTCCAGGCCCTCAACCGAGGCTTCGCTGTCGATAGCGCACGCGGTCAGGTCCTCATTGAAGAAGCCGCCGCCAGCGGCGTTCACAAAGTAGCCGTAGTTGGCCCACCATGCGTTCATGCCAAAGCCGAACACTTCATCACCCAGGCTGCTGATTTCCTCAGCGGCTTCCTCAAAGGCTTCCCAGTCCCAGTCTTCGCCGCCGGGGTAGTCCAGGCCAGCTTCATCGAACAGCTCGGCGTTGTAGTAGATAGCAAATGCGGAAACGTCACGCGGCAGGCCCCACAGCGCCGGGTCTTCACCCTCGATTGGCGTCGTCAGGAAGGCCATCGGGCCAGCATAGAAGTTATCTTCGCTGTAGCCTTCGTCAGCAGCGGCAACGTCAGCCAGGTTCAGGATCAGGCCGTCTTCAGCAAAGCGGGCCACGTCCGTGCCAGGAATCCAGAACACGTCCGGGGCGGTGCCGTTGTCGATTTCGGTGACCAGCACGTCCTGGTAGCTGGCGGTTTCACTGCCACCCGACTCGTATACAAGGCTGATGCCGTCAAGCTGCTCGTCAATGGTTTCACTTGCCGCCTGATACACATCAATTTCAGCCTGGTTATCCGGTCGGGTGCGCCAGCGCAGCGTGATTTCCTCGTCGTCCTGAGCGACGACCATCAACGGGGCGGTCATGGCCAGCACAATAAGCATGACCAAAGACATTTTGACAAAACGATTCATAGTACATAGCTCCTGATTTTATACATATTCATTAAACTGACCGGGCAAACTCCGGCCATCCCCTTTATTGCCGGGCTGCCAGTGATCCGCGTTGGATCAGTTGGGGGGGCAGCACGACATTAGGTGGCGCTTCTTTGTTGAGCTTTTGGAACAGTGCTTTGGCGGCATATTCACCCAGCTTGACCGCCTGCTGGTCAATGGTCGTTAGCGGTGGGTGGCAAAACTCCGCCAGTGGGATGTTGTCGTAACCGACGACGGAAATATCATCGGGCACGGTGTAGCCGTTGTTCTGCAACCACTGCATAGCACCCATCGCCATGCGGTCGTTTAAGCAGATGACCACGCTAACATCGGGGGCCTGGGCCAACAGCGTTTCGATGGCAGCAGCGCCGCTCACGGTAGAAAAGTCGCCGTTCACGATGGGCAAATCTGCGAATACGAGGCCGCCCTCCGCTGCCGCAAACGCCATGCCCTTCAGTCGCTCTTTAATGGCCAGGTTCAGGCTTTCCGTCGCGCTGATGACCCCGACAGCGCGGTGACCACAGTCCAGCACAGCTTTCATGAGTTGGTAGCCGCCGCTGCGGTTATCACTTTGCACCTGTGTTTCGCCGTTGTGATGCCCTAACACCACGGCTGCAACCCCGCGCTTTTCTGCCTCCGCCGCGAACGATACGCCTGGCACGTTGTCAATCGCAATCACGCCCTCGGCATAGCCGCTGAGCAGCAGTTGTTGGTAGGTGGGGTCGAGCGTGTCGTTATTGACGCGGGGGGTGCTTAATAGCAGGTTGTAGCGGTTATCCGCGCAGACCTGCTCCACGCCCTCAAGGATTTTCATCACGAAGGGGTCTTTGAAGACGGGGTCAAACACATAAGGGAACACAGCGGCTATGGTATGCGTCCGGCCACCGGTGAGTGCCCGCGCAGCAAGGTTGGGTGTGTATTGCAGCACCTCAACGGCTTCGAGGACTCGCTCACGCACGGTATCACTGACATAGGGCTTGTTTGAAAGCACCTTAGACACCGTAGCGGTGGAAACCCCCGCATAGTCGGCAACGTCTCGTAGAGTTGGCATAAAGGACAGCACTAAATTTTTGTGAAAGTCGTATAGTTAACCGCTTAACTAAAATCTAGCGCATGGGTGCCCGCGTGTCAAGCAGGATTACACCCGTTACTGGCAACCCCTGTCTGTTTTGCGGGCGGGGATTGCCCACCCCACCCCCACGGTGACGTATCGTAAGGGCCGTCCGTCGGTAGGGAGAAACCCCAAACGCCGGCCACGGCTCCGGTGTTTTTGTTTACCACATTTTTACACTGCCTTAGATCGGGTTTAACCTTCTGCAAACTTTAAGCACTCTAGGTTGTAAATTTATGGGCTACAGGGGGAAATTTGCGTATTAACGCAGAACGTAGACGGGTTGTTGCGGCTTCTGGTAAGGTTAGCGTCGCATCAGGGGAATAAACCCCGGTGTTACATCCAGGGGCGGCAGCACTGCCAAGCACATACCGCCACTGATGTGAACTTATGTCCATATGAATACTAATCTAGTATTCTACCAAGCTCAAGGAGTTACTTTTACATGATGCAGAGTCGGTTTGCCGTACTCACCGCAGTTGTACTCGCCGTTTTCTCGATTTCGCTGGTTCCTGCGATGGCCCAGGAAGACGACCCCGGCGTGCTGAACATCTACTCCTCACGTCACTACGGTGACCTGGAAGCCCCCTTCGTGAAGTTCCAGGAAGAAACGGGGATTGATGTCCGCGTAAGCGCGGGCAGCCCGCGTGACCTGCTCACCCGCCTGCGTGCCGACGTAGAGCGTGGCGAACGCAGCATTGCTGATGTGTTCCTGGCGATTGACGCGGGTGTGCTGGACCTGGCCGCAGAAGAAGGTTTGTTGCAGCCCATCGAAAGCGAAGCCCTGACGGAGAACGTTGCCGAGCCGTTCCGTGACCCGGATGGTCACTGGTATGGGCTAAGCATCCGCACCCGCACGCTTGTCTACAATCCAGAGAACACAACCGATGAAGAAATTGCAGCGGTGAATAGCTATGCTGACCTGGCTGCTGATACATGGGAAGACCGTGTGTGTATGCGCCCAGCAGCACACATCTACACCGTATCTCTGTTCAGCAGCATTCTGTTCAACCTGGGCGAAGACGCCCCCGCTGTGGCCGAAGGTATATCTAACAACGTGACGCGCTACATCAACAGTGACACTGGCCAGATTAGCGCTATCGCAGCGGGTGAGTGTGATGTTGCTTTCGTCAATCACTACTACCTGGGTCGCCTTGCCAATGGCGATGAAGCTGACCAGGCCATATTCAACAGCGTTGCCCTCAAGTGGATGAACCAGGGCGAGGCTGGCGAAGGTGTGTTCTTCAATGTTAATGGGGCTGGTGTTGTGACCAACGCCGCTAATGCAGAGAACGCGCAGACCTTCATTGAGTACATGGCTGCAACTGAGAACCAATGCGGTGCCTCCGATTGCTTCCCTGGCAGCAACTATGAATTCCCGACCAACCCGGCAGCAGAGCCGAACGAAACCATCGCAACCTTTGGAGGTGGTGAATTCGAGTTTGACACAAGCTATCCCCTGTGGGAGTACGGTTCATTCCAGGCGGATACCGTAGCTATGCTGGAAGAAGTCGGCTTTGGCTTCACAGAAAATTAAGTGAAATAGCTTTACCTGTAACGGACGCCGCTGTGGCGTCCGTTATTTTTGTTAAGCATCAAAAATGTCGTGTAAGTCTAAAGAGACGTAGAGATGGCAAACTCCGTAACCACCAGGCAGGTCGCTACTCGGCAGTTCAGCCCAAAGCTGAACCGTTGGCAATTAAATTTACCTGCATGGACAGCCTTGCTGTTACCTATGATCATTACGTTAGCCATCCTTTTACCCATTGGTATACTTGTCATTGAAGTATTGACGCCCGATGTGGCAATGTGGCGGCGCTTGTGGTCTACCATCTTGCCACGAGTGCTTTGGAACACGCTGCGCCTGGTGGTTGGGGTGGGCATCGGCACTTTTTTGTTGGGCACGGTGTTTGCGTGGTTTGTAACGGCTTACGAGTTCCCCGGACGGCACTGGTTCGATCATTTGCTGTTGCTGCCGCTGGCGGTTCCTGGGTTTGTTTTGGGGTTTGTTTATGTCGCCATCTTTGAGTTTGCTGGCCCCGTGCAAACGATGTTAAGAGACACATTCGGCTGGGAGCGGGGGCAATACTGGTTTCCAGACATCACAACGCCAGCGGGCCTGATATTGGTGCTGACGCTGGTGCTTTACCCATATGTGTACGTGTTGGCGCGGGCGGCCTTCCGTGAGCAAGCGGCCAGTACGTTTGAAGCCGCGCAGGTGATGGGCTACAGCCGCACGCAAACGTTTTTCCGCTTAGTGCTGCCAATGGCCCGCCCGCAAATCGCCGCAGGCACGTTGCTGGCGATCATGGAAGCGATGACGGACTATGGTACGGTGAGCTTTTTCGGCTATCCCACGTTGAGTGAGCGTGTTGTGGTCATTTGGAACACTGAGTTTGACATGGGCAAAGCGGCACAGCTTGCCATGTTGATGGTATTCGTCACGCTCATTCTGATCTTTTTCGAGCGCACGCTGCGCGGCAAAGCCAAGTTTTACCAACAGGGCGCACGCGGGCGTCGTCCCCGGCGGCACGTACTGTATGGATGGAAAAAGTGGGGCGTGACGACGGCTTGTGTGGCGTTGGTTGGGGCTGCTTTTGTACTGCCTGTCAGTCAACTTATCGCGTGGGTTGTCAACGAAATACGCAACCCAACCGTGGCCCTGTGGCGAGAGTCGTTCATAGAATATACGTGGAACACGATCATTCTTTCAAGCAGTGCGGCGGGGCTGGCAATTGCTTTGGCCTTACTGATTGCTTACGGCGTGCGAGCAACGTCGGGCTATGGCAACCGTTGGCTACCGCGCTTACTTTCCCGGCTGGTGACACTGGGCTACGCCATGCCCGGTGCCGTGATTGCCGCCGGGGTATTGGTTTTCGTCAATCCGATTGACGGCAACGTGACCGATTTTGCTGAGCGCTGGCTGGGCTGGAGTTCGCCTGCCTATCTGCTGACGGGCACCATTGCCGCGCTGGTGTATGCTTACGTGGTTCGCTTTATGGCGATTGGCTTTAACAGTGTGGAAGGCAGTATGGATAAAGTCACCCCGAATATGGAAGGCGCTGCCCGCACGATGGGCGCAAGTGGTTGGCGTGTGCTACGTCGCATCCATCTACCGCTCGTCAGCACAGGTATGGCCGCTGGTGCCATTCTTATTTTTGTGGATGTGATGAAAGAACTGCCCGCAACGCTGCTGCTGCGTCCCTTTGGTATGGACACCCTGGCGCTAAGAACGTATTTTTTAAGTATGGAAGCATGGTGGGAATCCGCAGCCATACCAGCCCTGATGATTGTCATTGTTGGGCTAATCCCCGTGTTCGTCTTAATGCGAGTAGGAGACAATCAGGTTGACCGGCTCTCCGATTATCCGGCTGAACAACGTTACGAAACACTACGATAACATCACCGCCGTTGATGCGGTAACACTTGATGTCCGTCGGGGAGAAATACTGGTTCTGTTAGGCAGTAGCGGGTGCGGCAAAACCACGCTGCTGCGCCTGATTGCCGGGTTGGAGCGCCCCAACGCGGGGGAAGTCTGGCTAGATAGCCACCTCATTGCGGGTCGTGATGCCTGGGTTCCCCCGGAGCAGCGGCAAATTGGGATGGTCTTCCAGGATTACGCGCTGTTCCCACATTTGACTGTCGCGCAGAACATCGCCTTTGCCCTTAACAAGCTGCGCCCAAAACAGCAAAAACCCCGCATCGAAGCCATGCTTGCGCTTGTTGGCCTGAGTGGGGTGGGTGAGCGCTTCCCGCATCAGTTGAGCGGCGGCCAGCAGCAGCGCGTGGCCTTAGCCCGTGCGATGGCCCCTGACCCTGCCGTCGTGCTGCTGGACGAGCCGTTTTCTAACCTGGACGCGGCCCTACGCAAGTTCATGCGAGACGAGGTGCGCCGCATTTTGCAGGCAGCAGGCGCAACGGCGGTGTTCGTCACGCATGACCAGGAAGAAGCCATGAGCATCGCGGATCGGGTGGCCGTGCTTAATCACGGGCGGCTGCTGCAAGTGGGCACACCAGGCGATCTGTACCGCTATCCGAAGGTGCGGCATGTGGCAACTTTCCTGGGTGAAGCGAACATGATTGCCGGTCATGCTAAGGGTGCTACCGTTGAAACGGCGTTGGGGCCGCTGCAACTGACGGAACTCACTCACGGCCCTGTTGATGTAATGGTGCGGCCAGAGGCGATTGTGCTGCACCCACATACGGACGGCGCGGCGCAGGTCGCAGAGCGGCGCTTTTTCGGGCATTACCAGTTGATTGATGTGCGCCTATCTGACGGCTCTACCGTAGAAGCGCGGGTTTGGGCACAATCTGACGTGGTGGAGGGCCAGCGCGTAGACGTGAGCGTAAACGGCGATGTGGTCGCGTTCCGGGGTAAGGCGATCATAGATGGGTCGGTCAGTGGCGAATGACGTTGTAATCGAAGTCAATGGAGAGGCCCTGCGCCTGCTGCCTGAGCGTGCTATCTACTGGGACCGAACACAAACACTGTTCATTGCGGATGTACATCTGGGCAAAGCCGATACATTCCGGGCGCGAGGGGTTCCTATGCCAGAGGGGAATGCAGCAGCAGACCTGAACCGACTTGCCAACGTTTTAGCACGCACCCACGCAAAAAAGCTCATCATCCTCGGTGATTTAGTCCATGCCAGGCAGGGTTACACGCCACAGCTAATCGAAGTGGTTGCCCGTTGGCGTAACGCGCATCCCGTCAATGTGATTCTTGTGCGTGGCAACCACGACCGCCATGCAGGTGACCCGCCGCCAGCATGGAACATCCGCTGCGTGGATGGGCCAACCCCCGGCCCCAACTTTGTGTTACAACACGAACCCTCACCGCCAACAAACCCTGCCGCCTATGTGCTAAGCGGGCATTTGCATCCGGGTGTGCGCTTGCAGGGTCGCGGGCGGCAGTCGCTCAAGGTGGCGTGCTACTGGTTTAGAGAGCGCATAGGGGTGCTGCCTGCATTTGGCAGCTTTACAGGAACGGCGGCCATCTACGCAGCACAAACTGACCGGGTGTTTGCCATCACAGACAGGGCTGTCATTCGGGTGCAATAGCATTAGAAGCGCGTAAACGTCATCTATCCGTTAAAACTGACACAGCCCGCTCCGCGTATTGCCAGTAAGTTCAAGATGACACGGAGCAAGTCCTGTGACACACAAGAAGTGGTTTTTCCTGTTCTTCGCCCTGTTTTTTGCCTTACCGATGTTCAGGTTTGCGGGGCCGTGGCTGTTTTTTGCGCTGCCGTTGTTCTTCTGGTTTTTCGTCGTGCCGCGCCACCGGGGCAGCGAACGGGGTCAATGGGGATGTGGTTGGGATAGTGAACCGCCGCACAAGCCCAAAAACGACGAGAAGCCTAAGCGCCGCTACGTGGAAACCTACGACGGGGACGTGTTGGAAGTCGTTGACGATCCACGCAGCGTTTAGCGGTGAGTGGGGACGAGTTTGGTTTACGCCAAACTCGTTTGGTTAGCTGGCCTGTGCTTCCAGTTCTGCGATTTCTTTTTCTGTGCGTTCGAGCATCATCCGCGCCGCTTTTAACCCGGATTGTTTATTTTCTGGCATAGCTTGAATACCTGCAAGGCGCTTTTGGAACAATTTGCGGGCACCGTAAAGCTGACGCAGCTTTTTGGCCACCTCTGGCGGGTACCCTGCCAGCGCATCGTCTTCGGGCTTAGGGACGCCCCCCTCTGCGGCGACCGGGTCTTTTTCGCGGCGGGCGGCAGCGGCTTCTTTGATCTGCTGTTGTCGATGTTCTTCAGGGTCCATACGCGGTGGTGCGGTGCCTTCTTGCTGTGCGAGGTCTTTCTTACTTATACGCTGCACCTTGATGGCCCGCGTAAACACCGCCATTGCCCCTAGCGACTCATCAAAGTAGCAGGCACCGTCAACGACAACAATATTTTTCTGGCTTTTGTCCAGCTTGTTGCCTACGTTCTTTTTCCACTGCTCCTCCCCCACAAACACGAAGTAGCGTGTGCTGTCGTTGGGCGGGTCAGGCACCCCGCGTGGGAACGTTTGATTAACGGGGATGCTCTGTTCCATTGTTAAGATCATCAGGCTGTCACGCCGCTCAATGTACCCGGGGCGGCCCCTTAGTTGAATATTCAATTCTTCGATGTCCCCTTTTTCGCTTTCTACAGCCTTGTGAAGTTGGTCGATGCGGTCTTCCCAGTGGAATGCCGGGTATTTCGATTTCTTCTTTTGTCCTTCTTTGGCCGTTACCCATTTAGGCGGTGGGAAAATCTCATTGCGAATATCCATCGGCAGCGAGTAGCGCAAAAGGTAGAAGAAAACCCCCCCCTTTGTTCGCCGCCGCTCACCGTTGGTTGTCATCATGCCGCCATTTTTTTCGACAATTTCCGCATTAGCCAGCATGAACTCGGTAAAGTCCAGGCCACACACTTCAATTGTACGGTTGATTTGCTTGATAGGTACGTCATCCGTCTCACCGAGTGCCTTTGCTATACGGGCAACATCGGGGCTGGGTTTCTTATCGTCTGGCATCGGTCGCTTCTCTAGCCCGTCTTGATGGTTGTAAACTCAACTTGGCACCGCCCACAGGCTGGAAGCTGCTTGTGGTAGGTTACAGGTACCGCATATGCTCCCGCTCCCCCTGTATGGACGGCGCACAATAGTGATGGATTTTCTCCAGCATATCAACGCATAGTCGCTGATGTTATTATTTTAAGACAGATTGCCAGCTTTGTGCAACAGTTCCATCATGCTAGACATTCTCCTTAGCTCCCGTTAGAATGCGATATAGTTCGGTGTTCCGATATAAGTTCATCATGTGAGCGAGTCGTTTATGAAATCCCACTATGTCACCGTCGATGAGATGGCGCACATGGCCTCCGTAGCACCCAACACCATCTATCGCATCCTCCGTGCAGACCTGACCAAAGACCCCGAAAACCGCCGCATCCCCGGTGCTTATAAGCGGGGCAGCAAATATCGTGGGGAGTGGCTCATCCCCCGCGATACCGCTGAAAACTGGCAGCGCGATGAGCGGGGCCGCAAAAGCGTCCGCAGTGCGGCTGTTGCAGCCTCTGGCGATTAGCATGACCCCAATACAGCAAATTCATGCCATCGTACATGGGCGGGTGCAAGGGGTTGGCTTTCGGATGCACACCCTGCAAATTGCCCAGGAAATCGGCTGCGTGGGGTGGGTTCGTAACCTGCCGAACGGCACAGTGGCGTGCATGGTGCAGGGTGACGAGCGTCAAATCCAACACCTGCTAGGCTTCCTGCATGTTGGCCCACCAGCCGCGCAGGTGCAATCTGTTGAGGTGACCGAAGTGGACACGCTCGACGCATTCGAGGAATTTACGATTATCCGCTAAAAAAGCGCACAATCGCATCCGTTGAGCCGAGCAGCAGCACGAACTTGACCACCTTACCAACCAGCACCAGTGTGCAAAACGCCCACAAGCGCACCTCAAATGCCCCGGCGACTGTTGTGAGTGGGTCGCCAATGAATGGCGTGCCACTCAAAAGCAGTGTCCACACGCCATACCGCTGGTAAAAGCGTTCAGCGCGTTTCATCCATTGGCTGTCTTCATCGAAGTTGCCAAACCGGGCAAACAGAAAATCACTGCCGTATTTGCCGATGAAGTAGTTGAGCAGATTGCCGAAGAAGCCCCCCAAAGAAGCAACCACCACCACCCATATCGGGTTGTAGCCGAACTGCGGCATAGCGATTGCCAGCGCATCGGAGGGGGCCGCGATGAGCGTGGCAGCGATGAAGCTGAACACAAACAGGCCCATATAGCCAAACTGAAGTGCGAAATCGACCATAAGTTGATGGTTTGCCTTAGTCGTCTATGCAAGATGACTGAAAATGCTATCATAGCGGCGGTTGAGTAAACTTGTACAGCAGTTGTAACGACCCGGCTAACATTGCAGGGGCGTTTTACGCGCTGCACGCGCAGCCTGTGGCACGCAGGCGTTGCAGGGCTTTACCGTCTGCTGTCGTCAAGTGTCACGCTTTCCCCTTCAAATCGGAGGCGTGGGGCAGCCGGGTCAAAGTTATAATAGACAACATACGGGCCAATCGTCGCCACATCATAGGTGATGCCTGCTGCCGCGAACTGTTCCTGCAACACGGCGTCAAGTTCGGGCAGCAACGTAACATTGATATAGGCGATGCGCTCGGCGTTTTCTGCCGCTTGCTGATAGGGCGGATAGCGGTTATCGGCTGGGTTGTAGGTTAGCTGGGGTTTATAGGGCAGTGCGGAACTGTACTGAATCGCCTCACCAGATAGGAACGCGGTACGTATAGCTACCCAGTAGCTCGCATACCCATGCGTGATGTCATTGGCCTGCAAAAACGCGATGAGTTCAGCGTCGTGCGTGTGCGGGATGTGCGTCAGCAGGTCAAACTGTGTTGTCAGGCCAGGGTCATTTTGCAGGGCCGCACTCCCCTGGCCAGCCGTGTTGTACGCCAGAATCAGCGCTGCTGGCAGCACCCACACATACCGTGCCTGAACCGTCTGGCGTAGGTGCGCTGTAAAAGCGCCCAGCGCTATGCCGAACGGCAGCAGCAGCGGCAAAAAATAGCGGCCTGTTGGGTCCGCGCCGAAGGACGTTGCAAGGAAGACCACCAGCAGCAGCCCTGGTACACCGAATACAAGCCAACGCGCCCCCTCTCGAAGGGGTGGCCGGGATGCGCGGGCGAGTTGATACAACGCCGCAATGTAGATCAACAGCACAGGCAGGCCAACCAACGGCAAAAAATAGGACGTAGCCCAGGTGTGGCGCATCCCGACGACAGTGGGCACAGCAAACAGGGCTAACCCGATCACCTTTTGCGAAAACGATGCCTCAATGGGTTCAATGCCGCCGGTTGGCGCATCAGAAACAGCCGGGATATAAACCGCCAGGGCGGCGTTGTCGTGCGTGAAGTCGTATAGCCACCAGGGAGCGCCGCCGATGAAAAAGCACACCAACGCTACCCCGATCAACCCGATGTAACGCCCGCGTTGATCGGCGCGGCGCAGCAGCGTCCACAGGCACAGCAGCGCAATGGGCAGCGCAAACGCGATAATCAGGCCGTTCGTCCACCACGCTAACCCGGCAATCAAGCCGAGCAATACCCAGCGCCACAGGCTGTAAGGGTGGGTGCGGGCTACATCATAGCCCAGGATGAGCATCAGGTTGCCAAACGTGAGGGTTTCCACATACCCACCGATGTTCGTTGCCGTGTAAGTCGCGCCCATTGTGTGGCTGACCGCCAGCGTAAGGGCCGTCACCAGGGCAACAACACGGTTGTGTGACAGATGCCATGCGGCCCAGTAGCCCGTCCCGACGAACAGCCCAAACTTGATTAGCTGCACAATCCGAATGGCCAGCACGGTTTCGCCCAGCACGGCGAAGCCCGCCGCCGTTGACAGGGCGTTAAAGCTGCCCATGTACGCCTGCCCATAGAAGAAAACCGGGAAGCGACCATCCAGCATGTGGCTGGCCATCAGGGCCACAATGCCCTCATCTGAGTGGAATGAGATGCTGCCCGTTGCAATCAGCAGTGCCCGCCCGATGAGCGCCAACAGCACCACCGCGCCTAAATCCTGCCAGTAGAATGCGCGTTCCGTTGAGGGTGTTATCATTTCGCCGCACTGCCCTTACAGAAAATCACACCAACAGTGTACATCAGCCCGTCAGGGTGCGAAAGTTGATTCGCACTGGTGTACAAACCTGCGTTTAACAGGTCGGTCAATTTCATCATAAGCTGAGCCGGTTGATTGGGTGTGAGGGGTTCATTTTGGCAAACTGGCCCTGTGTTTTACCGTCAGGGATACGTTACCATCGGAGTATTAAATCAAACGCGGTAGGCGGTGCATCACATGCCCAATAATCAAGATTACCTGTCGTGGGGGCGCTTCCCCCGGTTGCAGCCGAAGCAAGTGCAAACCATTGACTGGCAGCAAAATATGCCAGATTTGAACGCTTTTGACGCATCCGTGCTGCCGTATGGGTTGGGCCGCAGCTACGGTGATAGCTGCCTGAACGACGATGGTGTCATCCTGGATATGACCGGGCTAAATCGTATGGTTAACTTTGACCGCGAAAACGGCGTCATCCGCTGCGAAGCAGGCGTAACGATGCTGCAAATTTTGGCGCTCATTGTGCCGGAGGGCTGGTTTGTGCCGGTTTCGCCAGGGACGAAGTACGTCACAGTGGGCGGGGCTATCGCTAATGACGTACACGGCAAAAATCATCACGCACGAGGCACATTTGGCTGCCATGTTTGCCAGTTTGAGCTGCTGCGCTCCAATGGAGAGCGGGTGCTTTGCTCACCGACTGAGAATGCCGACCTGTTCAAAGCGACTATTGGCGGCCTGGGCCTGACGGGACTTATCACCTGGGCAGAGTTCACCCTGCGGCCCATCCCCACCCCCTATGTGGATGTGGAAAACATTCAGTTTAACAGCATTGACGAGTTCTTCGAGCTATCGGAAGAATCTGAGCATATCGAATACACGGTTAGCTGGCTGGACTGTACCGCACGCGGCGATAACTTCGGGCGGGGCGTGTTCCAACGAGGGGACTTTTACGACCCGCCACTGGGCGAAATCAAGCCGAAAGCCAGCCTTCCCGCCGTCAACGTGCCGTTCGACTTCCCCGAAATCGCCATCAACCCGCTGACGATCAAAGCGTTTAATACACTGTACTTTCGCAAGCAGATTTTCCCGACTACTCGCAAAGTCACCAACTACGAACCGTTTTTCTACCCGCTGGATGTGCTAACGGAGTGGTACCGCGTATATGGCAAGAGCGGGTTCTTGCAGTATCAGTTTGTGCTGCCGTTTGAAAATGGCCGTGAACCCATCAAAGAAGTCTTCCGGCGCATTGTCCAGTCCGGGCAGGGATCACCGTTGATTGTGTTCAAAACGTTTGGTGATATGCCATCACCGGGGATGCTGTCGTTCCCGCGTAAGGGCGTCACCCTGGCGATAGACTTCCCGCTGCGTGGGCAAAAAACGCTTGATCTGCTCAGTGACCTGGACAGCATCGTGATGGCTAACGGTGGGGCGTTTTACCCGGCGAAAGACGCTCGTATGTCTGCTGAGGCGTTCCGGCACAGCTATCCAGACTGGGAGCAGTTCGCCCAGCATGTAGACCCCAAATTCTCATCTTCGTTCTGGCGGCGCGTTACAGGCTGATGCGCTGCCAGCACCCACACAAGGCAACCCACTCATGCTAAAAATCATGATTGTCGGCGCGACATCGGCTATTGCTCACCAGACGGCCCGTCACTTTGCCCGCGATGGGGCGGCGTTCTTCCTGGTGGGTCGCAATCAAACCAAGTTAGAAGCGGTGGCCAGCGACCTGACGGCCTATGGGGCACGCAGTACAGTTTGCATTGTGCAGGATATAAATGTCATGGATCAGCACGACCAACTGTTCGCGCAGGCCGTCATGGATTTGGATGGGCTGGATGTGTTATTCATCGCACATGGCACCCTGGGCGACCAGCCACACTGTGAAACCGACTTTGACGCTGCGCTGCAAGAGATTAACACAAATTTCACTAGCGCGGCGTCCCTGCTGACGATTGCCGCCAACCACTTCGAGAAAGAGCGGCGTGGTGTGATTGCCGTGATTTCGTCTGTGGCCGGGGATCGCGGGCGGGCGACCAACTATGTTTACGGCACAGCGATGGCCGCAAAAACAGCCTTCCTGAGCGGCCTACGCAACCGCCTCGCCACAAGCGGCGTGCAGGTGATTACGATTAAGCCGGGGCTTGTCGCAACGCCGATGACTGCCGGGATGCCCCAGTCGGCGCTGTTCACATCAGCCGAAAAGGTGGGCGCAGACATTTACAAGGGGATGAAACAGGGCCGTGATGTGATCTATACGCCGTTTTACTGGCGTTACATCATGCTGATTATCCGCGCCCTGCCAGAACCGATTTTCAAGCGGCTGAAGCTGTAGCAGGCCGAGGTGCTGGTCATCACCGGCGATAGCTACCGCGCCCGCAACCGTCAGGCGCTCCAGCCTGAATCGGAGGTGATGATGGCATCATAGCCGCTTTGCTTCGGTCGGGATTAGTGCAGCGGTGGTCCCCTTTAGCCGTAAATCGGTGGCATCCTTCCAGGCTGGACTTGACAAGATGTTGCAAGGCGTTGTTAATACATCACATACACCGCGTCGGATACGTCCTCTGTCGCGTCGGTGACGGCTTCAGGTTGATGCTTGATGCCCAGGGCCAGCAGCGTCACCACTACCGGACGCAGTGCCCCCGTCAACTCACCCGCC
>DAOTTY010000026.1:0-3981 GCA_034437575.1 Anaerolineae bacterium
TGTTGGAGCGAGCGTGGGCGCGTCCGATTCGGCGGGGGGCAGCAAAATCAGAATAACCGCAAGAAGCGTCAGGCCCATTGCTCCTAGCAAGGCCAGTACCCCCACCGCACGCCGCCACACCGGCATGGCATCAGGCCGCCGGAGGTTCCCGACATCACGTCGCATCAACGATGGGCTGGTATCATCTATGCTGATAGGCGGTTCATCGACCTGGACGGCCTGCATTAACTGAGATTTTGACGGGTTTGTGTCATCTAGCGTGACGGGCGGTTCGTCAATCTGCACGGCCCGCATCTGTTGCGACTTGGACGGATTTGTGTCGTCCGGCGCGATAGGCGGTTCGTCATTCAAGTCAATAGGCTTCAAAAACTGCTCGTTGTTGTCTGCGTCAGATGGCTGATGGGGCTGCATCAAGCGCCTCACAGGTTATGAACGAAATAGCGGCGAACAAAATCACCGGAGCGCAATCCTAGCGCAGAGCTTTTAGGGTCACAAGTATGGGTCTACCCGGTCCAGGGCTATTGCAAAGTCAAGTTTTCACATTGTGAGGACGCTGTCCCCGCACCCCTGCAAAGGGTTGGCACCCTTTGAACCCGTACTTTCGGACGCTTTACGTCCGAAAAGGCAAGTTTTTGTTCACTTTTTTCAAAAAATGACGGGTTTGGGCCGCGCCCAATGACCAGCCATGCAACTTTGCAAAAGCCCTGCTACCCGGTCAGGTACACTGTCCTCAAGATATTCAACCCCATCACGAGCAGCAGAATCAGCACGATCTGCCGGAAGCGGTCAACATCAATATATTTATAGGACAGCAAGCCCAGAACCAGGCCCAAAAGCGCAATCGGCAGCGCAATCAAATAATGGTTAACAACCGGCTGGGTAAAGTTCTGGCTTAGGGCATGGGTAACCACAAGAACCAGGCCCTTCATCAAGAAGAAGACCTGCAAGTTGCCGCGTGTGGCTTCCGGCGTCCAACGGCGCACATCTGCGTAGATGACCACAGGCGGCCCGCCGACGTTATAGGCTCCGGTCATGAGGCCACTGAGGAAACCGGCCACGCCGCTCCAGCGGTCGGTGGCCAACTGGGGCAACTGCGGCAAAATGAGTGCATACAGCGCATAGCCAATCACAATGGCCGATAACATCGTCAGCATCGTTGACTCTGAAAGCGTGTTCGATTCCGCCAACCAGTTGCCAGCAGGGATGCCCACCAGGCCCAACAGCGCCATCACGCCAAGCGTGCGAATCTGAATCGAATGCCATAGACGAAACAATATAATGATCTGCACCGTTGACCCAAGCAGCGTGACCAGCGGGCGGGCTTCATCCAAGCCATAGACTGCGCTGATAACTGGCATCATAATCAGGCCCATACCAAAGCCAGAAATGGTTTGCGTGAACACAGCCAGAAATACGATGGCCAGAAGAATGACAGTTGCGTCCATGTAATGGGGATGTCCCGTTGTTGCTGTGTAATGGTGCGATTGTATCACTGAAGCAGGTGGAACAAAAAAGGCAACCCGCCTGGGGTTGCCTGCGTTTTACTCAGGTTAGGCAAGCGGGTTGCTACTGGTTTTCTTCGCCCGGTTTCGATGTGTTTTCGTGTACTTCTGACGCAGCGGGGGTGTCCGTCTGAGCAGCCGGTGTCGATTTACTGTTTGCCTTATCAGCTTCAATGAACACATTGTTTACTGCACCTGTAAATGCGCCCCAGTAGGCTTCGATGTCGTTGGCAAGGGTTTTCAGAACATCATCGCTGGCCGAGCGCAGCTCGTTTAACTGATTTTCTGCCTTTTCGTTGCGTGTCTTCAGGTCATCAACGGTACGTTGCAATTCACCACGCGCTTCCTCGCCAGCCTGTTCCATCTTGCTGTTCAGTGTTTCAATCTGGGATTGGAGTTCGCGCATCTGGCTTTCGAGTTGCTGCTGGATTTGTGCTTTGTTTGCCATGTGTGGGGATATGCCTCCTGCTATTCACCGTAAGATGTTCTAAGGGTAGCAATCGCGTGTTTGTATCCTATTTGATTTCCCAAAACAGTTCATTGAAAAGTCTATGGCCCCCAAATTTCCCACAGCAGCTTCAAAATAAGCAGCGCCCCCACCGCTACAGATACCGTAAACCCAACAACGCCTAACACGGGAATGAACGACCAGGCCTCTGCCGGGTTTACAGACATCGCAATGGCGGAGCCAATCGTCATCCCGCCCACAGTCAACCCAACTGTGATGCGTTTGTTGTTCTCTGACAGCGATTCAAGCTGCGTTTGCAGGTCGCTGGTGTCGATCTGTATCGTCAGCTTGCCAGATTTCGCCTCGCGCAGCAGGCGCTCAATCGCATCGGACGCAATAGGAGCCAGCCGCAACACCTCGGCAGTGGTTTCATTCAGGCGGTCTTGAATCACACCGGGCTTGAACTGCTCCCAAAACAGTTGATCGCTGACTGTGCTGGCAATGTCTGCGATTTGCAGGTTCGGGTTAAGGGTGCTGGCAATCTCTTGTGTTTGGATCAGCGCTTTAATGGCGGAGGTAAGCTCCGGTGGTAAACGGACGCCATATTCGTAGAAGGTGTTCATCATTTCGTACATCATGTCTGCAAAAGACACCTGCGACAGGGATGCCACCATGTAGCGATTAAGAATGTGTTCCAGGTTGCGACGCAGTGCCCGCGTGTCCACACGCTTGAATGTAATCCCCAACCGCATCGCAATCCGAACCAGTTCGTGCGTGTCGTTGCGTTGCAGCGCAATCATCATGTTGCCAAGCTCACGGCGATTTTCCTCGTCCAAATAACCAATCATACCCATATCTATTAGGGTGATCGTGCTGTCGTTCAAATCTACAATCACGTTACCAGGGTGCGGGTCACCGTGAAAAAACCCATCAATCAAAATCTGCTGAGACATGGCTTCGGTAAAGCGATCTGCAAGTTCATCCGCATCGAGGCCAGCCCGTTTAATTTCCGCGATATTGGTGACTTTGGTGCCCTCGGCATAATCCATCGTCAGCACTTTATCTGTCACAATACCCCAGTGAATGCGGGGCACCGTAACTTTGAACACAGACTCAAGGTTATTCCGCAGGCGGTCAGCGTTGCGCCCTTCATTGCGAAAGTCAAGCTCACCGCGCAGGCTCACTTTGAACTCTTCAACGATTTCTATCAGCCCACGATTGCGCCCCAGTGTGTTTTCCAGAATTTGCGCGGTTGCCTGCATGATTTCCAGATCCGCTTCAATTTGTTCTTCAATACCTGGCCGCTGCACTTTGACCACAACTTCTGTGCCATCCTGCAATGTTGCCCGGTGGACCTGTGCAATGGACGCCGCTGCAACAGGTTCACGATCAAAAGACGCAAAAAGTTCACTGGTGGGATGCTTTAGCTCTTTTTCAATGATCGCAACAGCTTCATCTGACGAGAAAGGTGCCACATGATTTTGTAAGTTTTCCAGTTCCTTTGAAATCTCTTTCGGCAGTGCGCTGTACTGGCTGCCTACAATTTGCCCCAGCTTGACGTATGTGGGACCAAGTTCTTCCAACATCATGCGGATTTTTTGCGCCTGCGTCAGATCATCAGAAACCGGGGGCTGGTCACTGATCAGGTTTTGCAGATTCTTAAGTTCTTCCTGATGCACGAGAATATCAAAGCCATATCGCAAGAATATCGCTTGCGTTTGGATAAACCTCTGGATGTTGCGGGCGGGGTGTCGTCGTTGAATCATCTATTCTTCTGTTTTCCCGATACATTGTATGATGTGTGAAGTGTTATGTGTGGCCATTGGAATTACAATAGAGCGTCGCTAGCATGTACGGTGTGTTGTATCGCACCGATGGCAATAGCCAAACAAACTTCTATCCTTTCGGTGGCAAAAATTCACGTTTTTCGGTTGCCAACTTGGGATAAGTTGCGATATATTGTCCAGCGGTGCGGGCGAGATGTAAATCACTCATCGCCCCCACCCTACAATCCCACATAGACCACCTTTC
>DAOTTY010000027.1:0-3549 GCA_034437575.1 Anaerolineae bacterium
CCTGCACGCCTTTGATAATCGCCGTCGAACACGCGGGCGATGCGCCGGGGCATCGGGGCCGCATTCAAGCGCAAAAACATCTGGCTGATGTGGACTCAAACGAACGCGGGGGCGGCGTTAGACGGCTTTGCGGAAGTTGACGCGCACTACCAGATAGCCCAACCGGATGTCGTCACCGTCGCGCAGGATGCGCGGTTGCTGCGGCACCAGCTTTTGCCCATTGAGGAAGGTGCCGTTGTAGCTACCCTGGTCAATCAGGTTCAGCGCCCCGTCGCGCCTGACGATGATCGCGTGGCGGCGGCTTACGCCTTTGTTCAGGCCACCATGCGGCTCCAGGTCAATTTGTGGGATGCTTTCAGAGTTGGCGTCGCGCCGCCCAATAACAATTTCTTCGATGTCGCCATAACGGAAGACAAAGCGATCACCCGTGTCGCGCAGCTTGATTTCAAGCAGCATTTTCTTGTTGAAGCGGGCGGTACCCCAGCGCGGGTCGCCGTCTTCAAAGTCGGCATCTTCGAGTTGTTTGGTGCTGGTGTGCTGAAGCGCATCCTTAACCGTGATTTCGCCTGGGCGCGGCTTGTGGCCCTCTTCGAGTTCCAAATCTGGCCGGACGCGAATGGTTTCGTCGTGG
Organism: Anaerolineae bacterium; assembly: GCA_034437575.1. Classification (GTDB taxonomy): domain Bacteria; phylum Chloroflexota; class Anaerolineae; order Aggregatilineales; family Phototrophicaceae; genus DAOTTY01. The sequence goes on from DAOTTY010000027.1 coordinate 632, forward strand.
TTGATTTGATAACGCTTTTCGTTGTATGAAGCGTCGTCTTTTTCGGGTGTCTCGTTTGTCGCATCGTTCATGGCGTTAACAGCGTCCCCGGTGGTTGTTGGCAGCACAAATCAGCGAGAGTTAGAGCTACGTTTTGACATTTTTTTGATATGAAACTTACATGATACATTCTAATCTCTAACGGGGGGATAGGTCAACGCTCACCCGGCTGTGAGGTGTATTTCAGATCATTGTTAATGAAGCTCCCACCTTCCTCAATCCTCCCTTTCCCAACTGCCGCTCGCGGCCAGGCTTCTACAATCACACAGCCAGACTCAGGGCCAACGGCCTGTTCGGGAGAGAGGTAACGCGAAGCGCCGGGGTAAGGGGGGCACTTGAAACGCGATTGCCCAATGGACAGGTGTGGGTCTATTGACCGGGCTGGCAGATGCGATTATAGTACCCATGTTAAGAGTCTTAAACCCCCTATGAACGATGCTTGAGGTTATTCCGTGAGCGATAAATCTCCTAAACAGGACCCTAACAACGGGAACAACAACCCGTTCGGTGGTCGCAACTCGCAGCGCTTCTGGATTATTGCTATAGTCGTTGTATCGGTGCTGTTTTTGTTGACGCTGGTCAACCAGAACACCCGGCAAAACGTGGGCACGTCTACCACCTGGAATGAAGTGGTAGAGCAAATCCAGCGGGGCGAGGTGGCGTCTATTACCACGCGGGGCGGTGAGCAGGTTATTGTTGAACTGGAACGCAACGGTGAAACGCTGCGCTTCTTCAAAGACCCGCAAACCGACCTGATCGAAACCCTGACGGCCCTGGGTGTCACACAGACCCAGCTCGCGTCCTTCGAGTACACATCCCTGCCGGGTGATGAAACAGCCAGCATTCTGTTCCAGGTTTTCCTGGCGGTGGTGCCGTTCTTGATTATCGGCTGGCTGCTGTGGCGCATGATGCGCTCGGTGCGCGGCGGGCAAGACCAGGCCATGAACTTTGGGCGCAGCAAAGCCCGCGTCAGCCGCGACATGGAGCGCCCGCAAGTGCAGTTTGATGACGTGGCCGGTAATGATGAGGCCAAAGAAGAACTGCAAGAAGTGGTTGAGTTCCTCAAAGAGCCAGAGAAGTTCATCCAACTGGGTGCCCGCATTCCCAAAGGCGTGCTGATGATTGGCCCGCCAGGGACGGGTAAAACGCTGATGGCCCGCGCTGTGGCCGGTGAGGCCGGGGTGCCGTTCTTCCACATTAGCGGGTCAGAGTTCGTGGAGATGTTTGTAGGTGTGGGTGCATCCCGTGTGCGCGACCTGTTCGACAGCGCCAAAAAGGAAGCCCCGGCCATCATCTTCATTGACGAGATTGACGCAGTGGGCCGCCAGCGTGGTGCGGGTTTGGGCGGGGGCCACGACGAGCGCGAACAAACGCTCAACCAGATTCTGGTCGAGATGGACGGCTTTGAGAACGAAACCAACATCATCATGATTGCCGCCACCAATCGGCCTGACATCCTGGACCCCGCGCTGCTGCGCCCAGGCCGCTTTGACCGCAAGGTGACGATGGACTCGCCCGACCTGCGCGGTCGTCAGGATATTCTCAAAGTTCATGCCCGTGGCAAGCCGCTGGCCAACGATGTTGACCTGGAAGCCATTGCCAAGATCACCCCTGGCATGAGCGGTGCTGACCTGGAAAACCTGCTCAACGAGGCTGCGCTGCTGGCTGCCCGCCGCAACAAACGCAGCATCGGCATGAGCGAGCTGAATGAGAGCATGGAACGTGTGGCAATTGGCCCGGCCCGCAAGAGCCGCGTGATGACGCCGAAGGAAAAGCGCACCATTGCCTATCACGAGGCGGGACATGCGATGTTGTTCTACATGCTGGAACACACCAACCCGGTTCACAAAATCACGATTATCCCGCGTGGCCGGGCGGGCGGGTATGTGCTGTCCTTGCCAGAAACGGACAACAACCTGCGTACCCGTGAGCAGTTCGAGGACAGCATCACGGCCACGATGGGTGGCCGCGCCGCCGAAGACATCGCCTTTGGGCAGATTACCAACGGTGCCAGCGGCGACTTGCAGCAGGCCACTAACCTGGCCCGGGCAATGGTCACGCAGTTTGGCATGAGCCAAAACCTCGGCCCGCGTACCTTCGGCAGTGACAGCGGCAACCCGTTTTTGGGGCGCGGCTGGATTGACGAGCGCGACTACAGCGAAGAGGCCGCGAAGGAAATCGACGCGGAAATCAAGTACATTACATCTGGCGGTTACGAACGCGCCCGCGACATTTTGGGGGCCAACCGCGACAAGCTGAAAATGCTGGCAGAAATTTTGATAGAGCGCGAAACGCTGGAACGCAGCGAGTTCGAGTACCTGATGCAAAATGGCGAACTCCCCAGCGATAACAGCGACTCGCTGATGAACGACGACCTGCTGGACGCCGCCCTGAGTGGTACCAGTGCCGCCAACAACGATGGTTCTAATGACCGTGACGACGCCGACACCACCGACTCGGACGGCGCGGGTAACAAGTTCGGCCCGGCCCCGGCCTAACGAACACGCCAGCACTTGCTAATATCATTCGCCTTCGGGCAGATTAGACAGCGCCGTGAGCAACTCATGGCGCTGTCATTTTTTGGGGTGAGGGCGGGTGCGATACCGTAGATGCGTTGTAACAACTCAGGCACTCGGCTGAATTCCCCCATCCCCTAGCCCCTTACCCCCAAAATGAGGGGAGGGGTGGCGCTTTAGCGTCGGGGTGGGGGGCAAGCTGAGTTGTTGCACCCTGTAGCCGGGTTACAGCGCCATGCTGCGAAGCGCTAAAGATGACGCTTGAGAACCCTACACCGTCCCACTTAGTGCGGACGACTGCTGTTGCCCGCTGCCGACGGTAGCAGGCAGCGTAAAGTGGAACGCTGCCCCTTTGCCCAACTC
>DAOTTY010000028.1:0-2882 GCA_034437575.1 Anaerolineae bacterium
TTCTTCGCCCACCTTTGTTTGGTAAACGCCCAGGCCAAAGCGCGGCATTTCCACGCCATTACTGAGGGTGACGGTGCTGTTAAGTGTCAATGACATATGCTGCTCCTGTGAGTATGTTCGATGTAACACGATTATGGCCACGACACACGACAACCGTCAAACATGGGGTGGGGTCGCTAGCAAAATCTTATGAAACGTAAGTGAGACCTCAACTGCCTGCTCATGAGATGGGGTGTCCACGTAAGAAACCATGACGGTTAACCCATCTAAATATGAGTGTAAGATGAATCAAGTTTATCGGCCACAGAAAGCTACTAGTATGACCTCTCAAACCAAAATCAACCTCCCGATTACAGGGATGACCTGCTCGGCATGTGTCCGCAATGTTGAACGGTCGCTCGCAAAAGCCGACGGCGTTGCTGAGGCTGTTGTCAACTTTGCAACGGAACGCGCCAGCCTCAGCTATGACCCGTCCCAACTCAAGCTAACTGATCTTGTCGCCCGCGTGGAAAAATCCGGCTATGGTGTGGCTACTGCGGAGTTAGAACTGCCCATCACCGGCATGACCTGCGCCGCTTGCGTCCGCAACGTGGAGCGGGCCATTGGCAAGCAAAACGGTATCCTGGATGTCAACGTGAATCTGGCAACAGAACACGCCACCGTGCGCTATGTGGCGGGGGCTGTCAGCCGCCGGGACATTATCGCGGCTGTGGAAAAGTCCGGGTATGGGGTGGTAGACACTGCCGGACTCGAAGCGCCCGAAGACGCCGAAGCGCAGGCGCGGCAGGCGGAAATCGCACGCCAGCGGCGGCTGATTGCTATCGGGGCGGTGTTCACAGTGCCGCTGTTCGTACTGAGTATGCTCCGGCATAGTATGCACACCTTTGATACAGTCATGGCTGCCTTACCCTGGCTGATGTGGGGCGGTTGGCCGTTTGTTTTCGGGGCAATGGCCACCCCGGTGATGGTCATCGTGGGGCGGCAGTACATCGTCAGCGGTTACAAAGCACTGCGGAACGGCACCGCCAACATGGATGTGTTGGTGGCAATGGGGTCACTGGCCGCGTACATCTACAGTGTGGGGGCATTGGTTGCGATTCTGTTGGGGGGTGTTTCGCCACAGGCTAACTCAGAATACTTTGAGACCGCTGCGGTTATCCTCACGCTGATTACCGTTGGCAAGTATCTGGAAGCACGAGCGAAAGGCCGCACCAGCGAGGCTATCAAAAAGCTGATTGGCCTGGCCCCCAAAACGGCAACCGTCGTGCGAAACGGCATCGAAGAACAGGTGCCCGTTGAGGATGTCGTCCCCGGCGACCGTGTGATTGTGCGCCCCGGCGAGCGCATCCCCGTTGATGGGGTCGTTATCGAAGGCCGTTCCGCTGTGGACGAGTCCATGCTCACAGGCGAGAGCCTGCCCGTTAACAAGAGCGCGGGTAGCGAAGTCATCGGCGCGACGGTCAATAAACAGGGCCGGCTTATCATCGAAGCAGCGAAGGTGGGCGCAGAAACCGCCCTCGCCCAAATCATCCGCCTCGTGCAGCAGGCCCAGGGCAGTAAAGCGCCCATTCAGCGCATAGCCGACCAGGTTAGCGGGGTGTTTGTGCCTATCGTGATCGGGTTAGCTGTGTTGACTTTTGCCAGCTGGCTGCTGGCCGGGGTTGGGTTCACTGCTGCCCTGATTAACGCGGTGGCTGTGCTGGTGATTGCGTGCCCGTGTGCGCTTGGCCTTGCCACCCCGACAGCCATCATGGTTGGGACAGGCAAAGCGGCTGAAATGGGCGTGCTGTTCAAAAGTAGTGAAGCGCTCGAAACCGCCCGCCGCGTGCAGGTCGTCGCGCTGGACAAGACCGGAACCATCACAAAGGGCGAACCCAGCGTTACCGACACCCTGCCGGTGGCAAAGTGGGACGCCAACGATGTGCTGCGGCTAGCCGCCAGCGTTGAGCGTGGCAGCGAACACCCGCTCGGTGAGGCGGTTGTCAGGGCTGCTAACGATGCAGGACTTGCCCTCAGCGACCCCGACGGCTTCGAGAGCGTTTCCGGGCGTGGGGTGCAGGCCATTATTGACGGTCAAACTGTGCAGGTGGGCAGCCCGCGCCACACGAGTGACCGGGGCATAAACATTGAAGCTATTGCTGCCGAGGTTGAACGCCTGCAATCTGCGGGGCGCACGGCTGTCGTCGTTACAGTGGATGGCGCTGTTGCGGGTGTGCTGGGCATTGCGGATACGGTTAAATCCCACTCGCGGGAGGCCATCGCACAGTTGCAGGCAGCAGGCTTGGAAGTCGTCATGGTGACGGGTGACAATCAACGTACAGCCCAGGCCATCGCAGGTGAAGTCGGCGTCAATCGGGTGCTGGCCGATGTGCTGCCCGGTGACAAGGTCGAAGCGGTCAAGTCGCTGCAAGCAGCGGGTAAGTTTGTTGCAATGGTGGGGGATGGCATCAACGACGCGCCCGCCCTGGCCCAAGCAGATGTGGGCATCGCCATCGGCACGGGTACAGACATCGCCATGGAAGCATCTGACGTGACCCTGATGAGTGGCGACCTGCGCGGTGTGCCCCGCTCCCTGGAACTCAGCCGGATGACGATGCGAACAATCTATCAGAATTTGTTCTGGGCGTTCATCTACAACATCTTCCTGATTCCGGTGGCCATGGCCGGGGCGCTCCAGCCAATGTTTGCCGCCGCAGCGATGGCCTTCTCATCCATCTTTGTCGTGAGTAATTCTTTGAAATTGAGACGTTCATCGTTGCCGCTTGCTTAGATACAGCCCTACCCGACAGGCTGGGGGAGTGTTCCCAGCCTGATAGACACCACTTCCCAAACTCAGCGATAACCCCTGTTGAAATGTTAAGAGGTTGTCAAATATAATGCTG
>DAOTTY010000029.1:0-11002 GCA_034437575.1 Anaerolineae bacterium
GTCATCGAAGAGGGCCGCCTGACTGACGGGCGCGGCAACATGACCCGCTTTAGCGAAACGGTTATCATCCTGACAAGTAACCTGGGTGCTAAGCACCTGGCTATCAACCCTATCACTGAAGCCGCCCGCGATGAGGCAATGGACAATGTTCGCAGCTTCTTCCGGCCAGAGTTCTTGAATCGCCTGGACGAAGTCATTATGTTCAACGCGCTTAGCAACGAAGACCTGTACAAAATTTTGGGGCTGATGCTGCACGGCGAAAAGAAGCTGGCGGCAGATCGCGGCCTGTCACTTGAATTCACAGAGGCTGCTATGCGCTGGATGCTGGCGCAGAACGATCAACCTGAATACGGCGCTCGGCCATTGCGCCGCATCATCCGCCGGAGTGTGCGCGAACCCCTGGCCGACTTCCTGTTGAAAGCCAACCCGCAGTCGGGTACATCTGTCTACGTGGATGCAGGCACCGACACGCTGGAGTTTAAGGCTATGGCCGATGGAGAAGAAATACCCGTTGAATAGGATCACCCATGCCTAACGATACCGTACCAAACCGACCCGGCAATTTTTCTAACCGGCCCAAAACCGGGTTAGCTGCCTGGGAAGCCACTGTTGGCTATATTGCGTCTGAACACAGCCCTGACGCGCTGCTCACCCTGCGTGCCTATGCCGACGGTGACAATAACCTGTGGGCCGCCCTGCTGGAATGGGGGGCCTACCGCGAAGAGGTCGCTGATGCAGATGGCCTGCCGACAGCGCTGCGTGACCTGTGGCTGGTTGTTAACCAGGGGCATGTCATTTTCAGCTCATCCGCAGAGGCCATCCGCAAACCCGCTGGCTATGGTGAGTTCGATTGGGTGGATGCAGACACGCAAGACGCCCTGGACCGCCTACTGTGGGTGGTACGTGTCGTCTTCAAAGATGATTGGACGCTGATTATTCTTTACCAACCGACGGACAACCCTACGACTCGCGTGCAAATGCGCCTCGTAGCCCGCGACGATGCCGTGCATATCAGCGGGCGTGGCGGCTCTGTGCGAGATGCAGCCACCCAGCTTTACCGTAACGCCACCCCTTATTTTTCCGGCACTAAAGATTAGACTTGTTTCCTGCAATAATGAAACCGTATTGACCTGCCAACTTTTAAGGAGAGATCGTGCATGACCGACGTACCCACGCATATTTTCCGCAAATACGACATTCGTGGCCTTGCCGCTGGCGACGGCCCGCAAATCACGCCAGAACTCGCCAGGCTGGTTGGTAAAGCACTAGGCACCTACCTGCCCAGGCAGTTCAACACCGAGCGCGTCTTCGTGGGCAGTGACAACCGCTTAACATCGCCTGGGCTGAAAGCCGCCATGATCGAGGGGCTGGCAACAACCGGCATGAGCGTGACCGACATTGGTGAAGTGATGACGCCAACTGTCTACTTCGCCTCCGCCAGTTATAGCGACGATGAGCGCGGCGCAGGCGTGATGATTACGGGCAGCCACCTCACTACGGAGTATAACGGTATCAAAATGGCCTATGGTGCCCTGGCCCTATCTGGCCCACAAATCCAGGACCTGCTGCACATCATTCAGGAAGACGCCTTTGAAGACGGCGAAGGTGCCGTCACCGAAGACATGGACATGATTAACAAGCACATGGACGCCATCGCGGCTAAGGTGCAGCCGTTTGCTAAGCCGATCAAGGTTGTTGTAGATGCGGGTAACGGCCTGAGCGGTAGCTATGTTCCCGCAGTGCTGGAAAAGCTGGGGGCCGAAGTGACCCGCCTCTACTGTGAACCAGACGGCACCTACCCCAATCACCTGCCCAACCCCGAAGACCCGGAAATGACCAAAGACCTGGAGGCAAAGGTGGTCGAGGTGGGTGCCGATGTGGGCCTGGGCTTCGACGGTGATGCTGACCGGGCGGGCTTCATTGACAATCACGGCCACCACATCGCCGCTGACCGGCTGCTGGCCGTGTTAGCCCGTGATTTGCTGGAACGGCAACCGGGTGCCATCATTGTCTACGATGTGAAGGCGTCGAAGGCCCTGATGGACGAGATTAAGAAGTACGGCGGCGAGGGCCTGATGTGGAAAACAGGCCACAGCCTGATGAAAGCCAAGATGCACGAAGTCGGGTCACCATTGGGCGGTGAGGTCAGCGGCCACTTGTTCATCGGAGAAAACTACTACGGCTTCGATGATGCGCCGCTCGTTGCGCTTAAATCGCTGGAAATCTTCGCCCGCAGCGATAAGGATGTGGCAGGCATCTTTGAGGAAATCCCGCACTTTGAGGCCACGCCCGAGGTCATCCTCAGCACGCCGGACGAGATTAAGTTCCAGATCATTGAAGAAATGACCGAAGCCCTCAAAGCCGACTACCAAGTCATCACTGTAGACGGTGCGCGTGTGCTGTTTGAAAACGGCTGGGGCCTCGTCCGGGCGAGCAACACCCAACCCGCCATCTCTTTGCGGTTTGAGGGCTATGAGCGGGCACAGGTGGCCGAGTATATGCAGGTGTTCAAGCCGTTCCTGGACGCTCACCCGGAGATTGACCAGACCAAGTTCGACAAGGTGTACAACAACTTCAACAGCTAGTCGTTGTTGCTGTTGTACAGGTGGGGTGCGTTGCGCTGAACGGTTTCGCGCCCCAGTTTCTTTTCCAGCTTTTGCCGGAGCTTTGGCGTTTCTTCACGCCACTTGTCGCGCAGTTCCTCTTTCGATGAGCGGCGGGATGTCCCGGCTGGGGTTAGCACCCCGCTAGCAACCGTCGGTGCCTGTGTGATAATCTTTTGTGTGTCATCACTGCCACATGCGGGGCAGTCTGGGCGGGGGGCGTTGAATCCGTGTCGAGCTTCCCAAATGTTCCGGCAAGCGTTGCATTGATAGTCATACAATGGCATGGGGCCACTCCTTGCTTGTGCGTTTTGCGTCTATTGTAGTGCATAACCCTACCCTTTGACGCCCATCAGCGGTGTGACCATACCATGAAATACACAATGCCTGAGTTGCCTCACATCCATTCAACTCTTATAATCCAAACCAACCTGGTTGGCAGACGAAAGTGAGGAGCCGAAAATGGGCCTATTAGACAACGACATGAAAGCACGCCTGCGGCAAGCGCAAGCCCAAAAGAACCCTTCACAGGCAGAAGATCAAGAACTCAATGTGGAGGAGTACTATCGCCTACAGGCCAAAATGCTTGGCGTCCTCATCCGTGATGCCCGCCTGAGCGCCGCCCGTACCGAAGCCGAGTGCGCCCGCATCATGGGGGTTGACCCATCAGAGTACGAAGCGTGGGAGTATGGCGACACCGCACCTGCCCTACCCCAGCTAGAAATTTTGGCGTTTTACCTGGGTGTACCCGTCAGTCACTTTTGGGGGCAAAGTACCTTAAAAGAGCGATATGCCGAGGACAACCGCGCCGAAGAGGAATACATCCACTTGCGAACGCGCATGGTCGGCATCTTACTCCGTCAGGCCCGCGAAGGCGCAGGTAAGACCGTTGAGGAGGTAGCCGAAGACGCCAAGCTACCTATTGAAAGTATTCAGGCTTATGAAAGCGGCGAAGCCGACATCCCGATGCATGAACTCAATGTCATCGCCCGCAGCGTCAACAAGACCATGCCCTACTTCATCGAGTCCAGCGGTACCATTGGCGAACTGCTTGCCATCCGTGAGGAGTGGAAGCACTTCACTGAACTGCCAGAGGACATCCGTGCTTTTGCCGCCAACCCGCTCAACATCGGTTTCATTGAAATTGCCGTGATGCTCAGCCAAATGCCAGCGGATAAGCTCCGTAATGTTGGCCGCAGCATCGTAGACATCACCATGTAGTAAGTCATTTTCTAAGCAAGCTGTAAATAAGGGGACAACCTGATCTATGACAAACGCAGATGAACTCAAAGACAAGGGCGTGGAGTTATACCAGCAGTATGACTTCGAGGCTGCCACCAAAGCATTTGAGCAAGCCAAAGATGCCTACCTGGAAGCCGGGCAGAAGGGCAGCGCCGCTGAAATGCTCGTCAACATTGGTCTGGTGCATCGCTCTTTGGACGAAGGCCAGCAGGCCATTGACGTGATGCAAGAGGCCCTCTTAACCTTTCAGGAAATGCAAGACGCGCTCCGTACTGCCCAAACCCTGGGTAACCTGGGTGGCGTTTACGCGAAAATCAGCGACAAAGAGCAAGCCTACAACTGCTATCGCCAAGCGGCAGACATCTTCGAGGAGCTGGGCGAAAAACAGATGTACGGCGAAACGCTAGCCGCTATGAGTGCGTTGCAGGTAAAAGACCGTAAAATTATGGAAGGCATGTCCACTTACGAGGCCGCGCTTGAAAACATGGACGAAATCAACGCGAGCCAGCGCGTGATTAAGGGCCTGCTTGGCATCCGCAACCGCGTTTTGGGTGGCGGGCAATCTCGCCAAGGCAGCAGTACAGCATCCAGTGAAGAAACATCTGACAAGACTGAATAACCGCGAACTACACTCCAATCCATGCGAATAGCTTCATCGCCTTTGAACCGGCAGCGCCTTGCGCTGCTGGGTGTTTTTATGTGCCTTTGCACAACATTTTTCATGTTGACGTACAGCGCCCGCATCGAATCGACTGATACCCTGTTTATGTTCGATGCAACCGCCAGCCTGGTGCGCTTCGGTGATATGCGCCTGGATATGAGCGCCGGGGAGCGTCGCTATTGGGAGTACGAGGACCCGCTGCCCGACCTACCGCTGCTGCCCGTCAATGCAGAACCGCTGCAAATGATCCTGGCAGCACCACTGTATGGGCTAGCCGATGTGGTGCCGGGTATTGGCTACGTTCATGCGGTGTGGCTGTTCAACGTGTTTGTGTGTGCGCTATTGGTGACGCTGTTCGCTGTATACGCACTGCATCTAGGCTACCATGACTGTACAGCTATCCTGGGGGCGGGGCTGCTAGGCACTGCAACTATCATCTGGCCGTACAGCAAAACCTTCTTCCAGGAGCCGCTTACGGCCCTGCTGCTGCTGCTTACCGCGCTGTGGGCCGAGCGCTGGCGTCAGAAGCGTTACCGCTCTATGGGTGATTTATTTGGGTTGGTCTTCACATTTGCGCTGGCCATCCTGGCCCGTCGGGCAGTGCTGATCGCACTGCCCGCGCTGATACTTGTTATTTTACCACCCTGGCCATCATGGAAGCCCAACAAGACTGCACGAGCCGCGCTGCTTTTACTGCTGGCCGCCGCAGTACTTGGGCTATTCGCCGTGACGCGCTTACGATCCGTTGAAGCATTACAGTCAGTCAGTGGGCTGGGTGGCCTCAGCGATGATGTACTTGTGCAAATTGCATCTCTGAACCGTGCTATGCACGCTTACCTGTTCTCCATAGGTGGTAGCGTCATCGGAACCTCACCTGTACTGCTGCTGGCGGTCATCGGTACTATTGCACTGATCTGGCAGGGGCGGGTGCGCTATGCGCTCGTACCGTTTGGCTTACTGCTGGCCTATGCAGCAGGCTACGCCTATGTTGGTGGCAATGACTGGTTCGGTGGGCTAAGTTGGCCGCCTCGCTTTCTGGTACCAACCGTTCCCTTCTTGATGCTGGCCGCCCTCCCGGTCATTGATGCCCTGCTCAACCGGGAGCGCCCCCGGTGGACGGTGTTTACCTGGGTAGTGGCCGCGCCCATCACGCTCTACAGCTTGTGGATTCAGGTCAACGCAGTTTCCTATTGGTGGGGGGAATATACCGATCTGCTCCCGCCACAAGCGGGCGACCTGATCGAGTGGGGCGGTGGCCTGTACGATGTGCGCTACCTGCGCTGGGTACTGCTGCCACAGTTATGGGGCGACAAACCGTTTGACTTCGCGTGGGTGCGAACAGGCAGCAGCGTTTACCCACTCTTGTTTGTCGTGGTGGGCGCGCTGGCGGCACTCGTACTCGTGTGGTTAATGTACAGCGCTCAGACATCGCGGCGGCAGTTGTGGGCTGCTGGCGTGGTGCTGCCGCTCATCACCTTGACGAGCATCTTGTTTGCCCTGCGCCTGATCTACCGGGATGACTTCTACCTTGCGTTTAGTTCGGGGTTAAACGACTCGATTGACATCATGAGAGCGGAACTGAATGAAAACGATATTGTTGTGCTGTCCACCCTTACCCTGAACTACGAACGCTTCTTCCTGAATTACAGTACACTCAGCGATGTGCGAGTCATTGGCTTACCCACGCACCCTGGCGAGCGGCCCAGCCTGGAACAACCGCCACAGGTTGAATCACCCAATCCAGGCGCTTTGTTGACGCGACCATCAGTGCAATTGCTTGAGTCCATCTCTGCCGACCGCGACCGATTATGGCTGCTGTCGAACAGTTCGCCGTTCATCACCTGGGCAGTGCGGCCAGCAGAGCAATACATGACGCAGCATTTCTTCCCGCTGCGGACGTTCACTCTCACCGGGGATGACGGATTACCCGTGCGCCTGATTGAATATGTTACAACAGCCGAACACACCCCATTCACGCTGGCAGGGCCAACACATACCGCACAACTGCGCTATGGTGATGCGATAAGCCTGCTGGGGTTCAACCTGCCGGATGGCATGACCTACACACCCGGTGCAGCGATTCCTGTTTCACTCTACTGGATGGCCGATACCCCCCCGCCTGCCGACTACGTTGTGACGCTGCATCTGGCGCAGGACGGGGTAGGGGTGCTTGCTAGTGGCGAAGACAGCCAACCCGCAGCCGGATTTGCTACCACAACGTCATGGCAGGCAAACCAACCCGTCTGGGATAACCGTGCTGTGCGGCTGCCGCCAGACATTGCGCCCGGTAAGTATCAACTGTGGGTGGGGTTGTACGGCTTCAGCGCCGACGGCCAGCCTGAATTGCTACCCGTAACAGGCGCTGATACCACCGAAAACAGTACCCTGGGCGTGCTGCCAGTCAACATCCAAATTGACACACGGTAGCCCTCGCATTCTCAATAAGAGGCGATACAATACGCCAGCTATGGGCCATCGCTATCTAACTCTTGGAATCACAGTTTTAATGCTTACTGGTGCATTTGGCCTGTTCGTCTTTGGGCTAGATTGGCTGTACATGCGCCCGGACGAAGTGCTGGTCTACAGCCACACCAACGGTAGCCTGTTTCACACCATCTGGTATCAGGCGCGGCGCGATGTGCAAGCCCCACTGTGGCACGCTTTCTTCTGGACGTGGCGGCGCATGGCGGGTGGCAGCGAGTTTGCCGCTCGTTATCAGGGCGTGCTATGGAGCAGCCTGACGATTTCGCTGGTGTACACCCTGGCCCGGACGTGGTTCAAAGCGCCACGCTTCGGCTGGTTTGCAGTAGCTGCACTTGTGAGCAATGCTTACTTCTTCAGCTATGCCTTTGAAGTACGGCCCTATCCGCTGGTGATGTTTGCGGCCACGCTGTCCATGTGGCTGTGCTGGCGCTGGCTGATGCGCCCTGTAGTGCGGCGGGCACTGTTGTACGGGGCTTCTTTGGCACTGCTCGGATACGTCCACTACTTTCTGGCGTTCCTTGTTGCTGCCCAAATCGTTTACGTTGCTGCCCAACGCCCAAACCGCACTCAACTGACGCAGTTGGCCATCGCAGCCGGATTTGCGGGCCTGCTGTGGCTGCCCTGGGCACCCAACTTTGTGCATCAGGTTAGCACCCTGCGCCAGATTGACGGGGGTAGCCTGGGCATCGCCTCCACCACGCTAGAAACTACCCCTGATGTGATTGATGATCTGCTGGAGTTAGCCACAAATGGCACCTGGGCGCTGTGGGCGGTGGCCTTGCTGGTCGGGTTGGTTTTGGTGCGGCGCTATGAGTACGGGCTGCTGCTGTTGTGGGCACTGTTCGTCCCCATTGTAAACCTGACCGCTAATTTGTACGTCAACGTATATGCCCCACGCTACGTGGTGTATTTCGTGGTGGGGTTGGCACTCGCGGCGGGTGTGGGATTAGCATCATTGCCGTTTACACCGCTGCGCTGGGGTGCGATGGTGCTATTTGTGGGGCTGAACTTGTGGCAGTTACCCGACCATTTACCTGACCGCATTCCATTCCGTGATGTGCTAACCCGCATGAACACCAACAGCCAACCTGGTGATGTCGTGTGGTTTGATGAAGCCAAACAAACAGGCGATTACGTCGCGTGGCACATTGACGCTTATCTTGACGATCACCTGACAGCCAATCAGGTTACCAGACTAGCCGAAGCGCGAGAGGCACGCCGGGTGTGGCATGTCACACGCGACCTGTTTAACCCGGCGGTGCGTGAGCGCTTCTATGCACTGGAAAACACGCATGTCCTCATGCTGGTTACCGGCAACTGCGACAGTGGCTGTTTCATCGCGCAACTGCTGGAAACAGCCCCCAGTTCAACGCCCGCAGCCGTGTTTGAGTCGCCGCAATACAACGATGCCCTGCCCTTTTATGGTGTAGATGTCGATCACGTTACACGGGAGCGTGTGGCAGTGCGCCTGTGGTGGATGCTCGACCAGCCGCTCACCCTGGATTACTCCATCAGCCTGCGCCTGACGGATACTACAGGCGCAATAATCGCTCAACAAGACGGCCCGCCCCTGACGAAAGATAGTACTCCACAACCCACGTCACAAATTCCAGCGGATCACATAACCGTTGATTGGCGAACGCTTACATTATCACCCGGCATCACATCGGGTGAATACAACCTGCAACTGGTGGTGTACCAGCCTGTTGAGGGCTACACCCTCACGGCCAACACGGGTGAAACCATCGTTAACCTTCAAACGATCATGATACCTTAATCGTTTTTTGACCCACATTGTCCCTGATTGTACATAACCAATGGTGCTGACATGGTACTGTACTGTTGGGGATACCGCTCTAACTGTGGGGAGCTTTCCCCGTCATTTCCGTTCTCGTAGAATCTTCATACAAACCTGGGATAAGCACGCTATGTCATCTGAATTCGTTGTACAGTCTGAGTACAACAAACAACCATCCGACCGGCGCAGTCCGGCCAGGTATGTTTTTTCGCACATCAAACGTCACCCATTCGTTGCCTTCGTGCTGATGATCGGTGCCATCAGCAATGCAGCGCTGGCAGCCCTGCTGTTTTACTTCATCGGCTCCGCCTACAACGCCGCTATCGACTGGCAACGTGGCATCCTCACACGCGATGAGGCATTCGCCGCTATCCTCAATATCGTGGCTATTGTCGTCGTCTCGCAGCTCATCCGTGCCTCGCTGATGTTCGCTCGTAACTACTCCGCAGAGATGTACGGCCAGCGCGTAGAGCGCGACGTGCGCGACGAGCTATATAGCAACCTGCTTGGCAAAAGCATGAACTTCCACGACAAGCGGCCCATCGGTGAGATCATGGCGCGGGTGACCAACGATGTGCGCGAACTCAACCTGATGATGAACCCCGGCTTCAACCTGATTTTCGGGTCCGGGATGTTTTTGATTATGCCGCTTATTTACACGCCGCTCATCTCCTGGCAGCTTACGTTAACCCCCATGCTGTTCACAATCGCGTATGTCTTCGCACAGTACCACTATGTGAGTTCACTGCACCGTGTGGCCCAGGATGTTCGGCGCAGCTTTGGAGATATGAACGCGAACCTTGCAGAGTCGCTGGATGGTATCGAAATTGTGAAGGGGGCGGCGCAGGAAGATCGTGAAGTCGAAAAGTTCAATCAGCAGGTGGACTACGTTTACAAGAAGTTCGTAGAACAGGGCGACATTGAGGCTTTTTACCTGCCGCTGCTGATCTGGGGCCTCGCCCTGGTCATTGGCTTCGCTCACTCGCTGTATCTGGCAACCGCTGGCACGATTATCTCTGGCGATGTGGTGCGCTTTATGGGCTATCTCTCGCTGTTTGGATTCCCCGTGTTTGTTTCGCAGTTCGCCTTCTCGCAGTTGGCATTGGGCTTCGCCAGTGCCCGCCGCATTGTGGACATTTTGAATACTGAGACTACCCTCGATCAGAACGAAGGCGGTCACAACACACCCATGACAGGGGCTATTGCCTTTCAAGACGTTAGCTTCCACTATGACGAAGGCAAGGTCATCATCCACGATGTGTCTTTCAACGTCGAACCCGGCCAAACCGTTGCCCTCGTTGGGCAAACCGGTGCCGGAAAAAGCACCCTTACCAAGCTCATCAATCGCACTTATGACGTGACAGACGGCACCCTCACCATTGATGGCGTCAACGTCAAAGCATGGGATTTGCAAGCGCTGCGGTCACAAATCAGCATCATTGAGCAGGACGTATTCCTGTTTAGCCGCACCATTGCAGAAAACATCGCCTTCGGCGTGGAAGGTGCCGCACAGGAAGACATTGAGCAAGCCGCTAAAATGGCCCAGGCCCACGACTTCATCACGGAATTCCCTGAAGGCTACCAAACAGTCATTGGCCAGCGCGGCATGACACTTTCTGGCGGGCAGCGGCAGCGCCTTGCCATTGCCCGTGCCTTCCTAACAAACCCCAAAATTCTGATTCTTGACGACAGCACCAGCGCCATTGACAGTGCAACAGAAGATAAGATTCAGCGGGCCATTTGGGCGGCAGCAGAAGGGCGCACCACCGTCCTGATTACACACCGCCTGTCCCAAATTCGCTGGGCCGACCATATCGTCGTCATCAAGAAGGGGCATGTTGTTGCCCAGGGCAAGCATGAAAACCTGTTAGAAACCTCAGACGCCTACCGGCGCATCTTTGCTCGTTACGAAAACCCTGTCCGGGCTGGCGACCCCGCGCCCCAGGCCGGTGACTAGTACAGCCCAGCCTTGTTGAATGAACATGACAGATAGACGGCCCTCATCAAGTCAAGAAGTCAGGAATCGACTGCGCGAAGCCAATGGTCTGGCGGTAGGGGAGGTTGATACACGGCCCGCAACATCAGGAGTATCTCGATGGCCTGAGCGGCCCGTGTGCTTTGGTGGTAAATGATAGGTCGGGGATGCGGTCGTTATGCTCGTCACCGGGCAGGCTGTAGCGGGCTTTGGTAAGGGCGTAACTCGCGGGGTTTTCT
>DAOTTY010000030.1:0-26725 GCA_034437575.1 Anaerolineae bacterium
GGCAGTCTATATACAAGCATCCTGCCGAATTTGCTCGTTGCAGACGTGGCCAACGCGCTGCGGGCCACAACAGCTTACATCGTGTATGTGTGTAATGTTGCTACCCAGCCCGGTGAAACGGATAACTACACGGTGGCTGAACACATCATGGCGCTGGAAGGGCTGACAGGCCGGGGCGTATTCCAGGCTGTGCTGGCTAACAACACCTACCAGTTCACTGGTGACCATCAGGTGGATTTTGTGCAGCCGGTGCCAAATAATCATCAGGTACTCCAGCGATATGAAGTCTTCTACACGGACTTGACCGATGACACCCGCCCCTGGCGCCATGACCCGCAAAAGCTGGCCCATGCGCTCATGGCCCTGTACAGCGTGGAGCGCTACGGCAAGCCGCTAGACACCTCACTCTTTGCAGACTCCGCCAAAACGGGCTAACATCACACTCATAATGATCACAATCTGAGGGAGATGCTATCAAGTGAACAAGCAAACTGTCCGTGACGCCGATTTTGCAGGAAAGCGTGTGTTGGTTCGTGTTGACTTCAATGTGCCGCTTGCTAATGGCGTGGTTTCTGACGATACGCGCATCCGGGCCGCTGTGCCTACGCTCAAGTATATCCTCGATCAGAAGCCCAAAGCGCTCATTTTAATGTCGCATCTTGGCCGCCCTAAAGGGGAACGCAAGCCAGATATGTCCCTTCGGCCAACGGTTGCTGTCCTTGCCGATCATCTGGGCGTTGATGTGCAGTTCGTAGATGAAACGATTGGCGACAAGGTAAAACAGGCGGTTGCGGCTTTGCCCGATGGTGGCGTGCTTATTGTCGAAAACACCCGCTATGACCAACGCGAAACGAAAAATGATGCATCTCTCGCCGCGCAAATGGCCGAGCTAGGCGATGTTTTCGTCAACGATGCTTTTGGGGCGGCCCACCGCGCTCATGCATCTAATGTTGGCGTGGCAGCCCATCTGCCCGCTTATGCCGGTATGCTCATGGAAAAGGAAATCGACTATCTCGCAACCGCTATCGAGGCACCCCAGCGCTCCTTCGCAGCGATTCTTGGCGGGGCCAAGGTCTCTGACAAAATTGCGGTTATTGAAGCGTTGCTAGATAAGGTAGATACCCTGCTAATCGGCGGCGGGATGGCCAATACCTTTTTTGCCGCGCAGGGTCACGAACTGGGCAATTCGCTTGTTGAAGAAGACGCTATCGAAACCGCCAAATCGCTGCTGGCCAAGGCGGGCAGCAAGATCACGCTTCCGGCTGACTCAGTGATTGGCGATAAGTTCGACGCCGACGCGAACACACAAACCATCGAGGTCAGCGCGGGCGTCCCGGCAGGCTGGGCCATCTACGACATTGGCCCTAAAACGGTTGAGTTGTTTAATCAGAAACTTGATGGCGTCAAAACCGTAGTGTGGAATGGGCCAATGGGTGTTTTTGAAATCGCCAGGTTTGCTGAGGGCACCCGACAGGTCGCACAAACGCTGGTCAATGCCACTAAAGCAGGGGCAACCACCATCATCGGCGGCGGCGACTCAGCAGCAGCGGTTGAGTCGATGGGCCTGGCAAACGATGTCACGCACATTTCTACAGGCGGTGGGGCCAGCCTTGAAATGCTTGAAGGTAAGGAACTTCCCGGTCTGGCTGCTATTCAGGATCGCTAGGCACTTGCGGCCTGTAAACGCATAATGACAGCAAAGGAGCGCTACAAGTCTATGCCTTTTCGTGCGGACGACATCAGACGAGTTCCTCAAACGCTTCGAGCGCGAGGCCAAAATCGTCGTCAGTTTCGATCACCCGAACATTAGCTATCAATCCATCGAAAGCGATGAGGCACCGCTGTGGGTCGTCACCCTGGCCCGCGAGCGCCTGGAAAACGAATAACGCATTAACGACTTCAACCTAACAGGAGATACATCACATGCGGACCCCGATTATCGCGGGCAACTGGAAGATGCACAAAACGGTCGATGAAGCTGTACAATTTGTTCAGGAGTTAACACCTCACATCAACGATGTAGCGCGTGTAGAAAAAGTTGTTTGCCCGCCTTTTGTCGCTCTCAAAAGCGTTGCAGATGCACTTGCCGGAACCGACATTCAGGTCGGTGCCCAATCGATTCATTGGGAAGACCAGGGCGCGTTCACTTCGCAGGTATCCCCCACGATGCTTCAGGGCCTGGTGACTTACGTTATCATCGGTCACTCTGAAGTGCGAGCCTACCTTGCAGAAACCGATGAACAGGTCAACAAGAAGGCGAAAGCTGCTCTTGCCCACAACCTGCGTCCTATTATTGCGGTGGGCGAAAGCCTGGAGCAAAACGAAGCCAACCAGACGGAAGCCATCGTTGGCGGTCAGGTGCGGGCTGCGCTTGACGGCATTTCTGCGCCGGATATGGTCGGCGTTGTCATTGCTTACGAACCCATCTGGGCCATTGGCACAGGCAAAAGCGCCAGCGCAGAAGTTGCCAATAACATCATTGGGGGCGTCATCCGCACCACCGTGCGCGACCTCTACGGCGACGACGTTGCCAACGCTGTGCGGATTCAGTATGGTGGCAGCGTTAAGCCAAATAACGTCGTGGAATACATGGAACAGCCAGATATTGACGGTGCTTTAGTCGGCGGTGCCTGCCTCAAGGTTGATTCCTTCACTGAACTCATTACGCTTACCGCAGGGTTACAGGAGGGATAAAGCCTGTCTGCCTTATCTGCGATTGTTCCCTGGCTGGTGGTGGCGGCGCTCTTTTTTGTATCGCGCCGCCTGGAAACTTGGCTTCACCAACATATATTCAAAGTAGGTTGGCTGGTCACCAAAAACTACCAGACGACGACCATTCTGTACTACACCCTGCTGCTCCCAGGCGTTGTGTTGTATGAATTGGTTTATTGGCTGGCTGCGGGTTTTTTGAATGTTCGGGCAGAAAGCAGCATCAAGTGGCCAGAGGAACAGCAGATTGGCGCGTTGGAACTCAACTTTGTGACGCTTGCAAAAAACACATCGCAGCTCAAACGGGCTGTCATCACGGCGGCTCCCCTCGCCACTGGTTTGCTTCTCATCTGGCTGATTTCCAACCGCATTTTCGACCTGGAAACGTTTTTTACAACCATCTCAACGGGCACCATCCCAGATGTTGTCACTGGGCTGCGCGCACTTACACAAGCGCCAGACTTTTGGCTGTGGTTCTACATAGCCTTTACCGTCGCCAACACCATGACCTCGGACTGGGATACCTTAACCGGCATTCGGCCTGTTGTCGCCGGGCTGGTCATCGCAACCGTAATTCTCACCGCACTTGGTTTAGCAGATGAAGTCGTCCTGGGGGTCTTAACGGGGCCAGTTGCGGGTGGCTTGAACGCGCTGTCTGGTGTGCTGGGCTTCATCATCGCCATTGACCTGTTCAGCGTCGGGTTACTCTCCTTAGTTGAGAATGTCATTGAACGCATTACTGGTGATAGCGCTGAGTTTGAAAATGGCAAAATGGTCACCATGACCCGTGAAGAGCGTCTATCACAGCGCATGAAAGTCATCGAAAAACAACGTCAGGGCCGCCAGCAGCGCCGCACAGCTCAGGCTACAACCGCCGGGCCACCCTCGCTATATGATCTACCCTTACCGCTCCCCGGCGACCCTGGTGAGGTTCAGGTTACCCCTATCCAAACGCTGCTCATCGAAAAAGAAAAGTTGCCCCGCCTGGGCGAACGTCCTGCCCGTGCTGGCGTCGATTTGATTACAGATGGTTTAGTACCTGATGCTCCAGACAGCCATCCTGACCAACACCCAGAATCATCGAACCCACCACAAGCGCAGCTTCCCGCGCCCAAATCAGAGCGCGACAGCGAATAGCAACATTTACCCTTGCGATTGCACTCGCCGTAAGCGACTTCGCAACCGCCCCACACCCCAAAAACCAGCCACAACAATCAGTGACATCAACGCCAATGCGACCAGTTTATAAAACCGGCTCGTCGTCATCAGTGCCAGCGTGCCAAACGCGCCACAGAATAGATAGTACGCTAGCACAATCTGCCTCTGGGGAATCCCCGCGTCAATCAGCCGAAAGTGCAAATGCCCCCGGTCACCGCGCATTGGATTTCGCCCTAACCGAATCCGGTTCGCCACCTGCCACACTACATCCAGTAACGGCAACCCCATCACTAGCAAGATACTGGCCATTTTCGCCCCACCGATGATTGACAGTGTTGCCAGTGCATAGCCCAATACATATGAACCGCTGCTGCCCATAAACACCTGTGCCGGGTTGAAGTTGTACAGCAAAAAGCCCAGGCACGCCCCGGTGAGTGCCAGCGGCAGCAAACTCACACTGAGCTGTGGTGGACTCAGCCGGAACGCACTATGAGCAAATAGCATAAGGCCCGCAATCAATGTAACCCCGCTGGCCAGTCCATCCAGTCCATCCAGGAAGTTGACGGTATTCATCATCAACACCATCCAAACCAATGTGATTGTCACGGTAACCCAGTGCATTTCCGCCCAACTGACTTGATCGCCGCTCAGGGGGTTGTTCACCGTTTGAATAAAGATTTGGAACAAGATGGCTACCCCCGCTGCCAAAAGTTGGGCCACAAACTGTGGGATGGGGCCAAACTCAAACAGGTCATCCATCAAACCCGCTACAAAAATGATCGTTAGCCCCCCCACCAGGCCGATGAAACGGATGGCTTCCATTGGGTCAAAGCGGGGTACAGGTAGCCACTGCGCCACCACAGCCGCCACCACAAATCCAGCGAAGATGGCAACTCCCCCAAGCCGCCCCACCTCACCATGCCCCTTTCTGCGCCCGCCGGGTCGGTCAACCACATCAAAGCGATGGCTGATATACATCGTTATCGGCGTAACAAGCGCAGCTACAGACAAGCCTAGCACAAAGACAATCGCAAATGCGGCATAGGTCAGCATTGTAGCGGGTTACGTCCCAAACATACGGTCGCCAGCGTCACCCAACCCCGGCAAGATGTACCCGTGGTCGTTCAGACGATCATCAATAATGCCCACATGAATGGGCACATCCGGGTGATCTGTGGATAACCTATCAATGCCCTCAGGAGCAGCGATCAACCCCATAAACTTAATCTTCTTCACGCCCCAGTCCTTAAGGATGTTCACCGTTGCACTCGCTGACCCACCAGTTGCCAGCATGGGGTCAAGCACCACACAAAGTTCTACTGTCGGGTCATTGGGCAACTTATTATAGTACTCCACCGGGCGCAGCGTTTCCTCATCACGGTAGAGGCCAATATGCCATACCTGAACTTGTGGCAGCACGGTAAGCAAGCCATCGGTCATACCCAACCCGGCGCGTAAAATCGGCACCAACCCAATTTCCCTCACCCGATTGCCCTCTGCCTTGCCCATCGGCGTTGTGACGGTTTTCGGCTCCGCCTGCAAGTCTGTCGTCACCTCATAGGCCAGCAGCATAGCTGCCTCACGTACCAGATCACGAAATTCACGATGGGTTGTGTTAACATCACGCATGGCAGTGATTTTGTGCTGGATTAAGGGGTGCTTTGACACATATACGTCAGCCAAAAGCTTTCTCCTTTCCTGAATGGCCGGATTGTACGTTTTACCCCTGGCCCTGTCAAAGTAGCCTTTCATATCCGTACACTTGTTCGGTATACTATCCGAATACCGCAACCGGATGTGTAGGAGTGGCGCATGGCTGACGCCGGACGCATGATGGGCGGCAACCGCCGTCCAGATGACAGAGAGAATATTGCGCTGCGCCCCCGCCAACTGACCGACATCATCGGCCAGGATCAAATCCGCAATAATCTGGAAATCATCATCGAGGCGGCCCAGGCTCGCCAGGAACCCATCGACCATGTGCTGTTCTATGGCCCACCCGGTCTGGGTAAAACGTCGCTTGCCTTTGTCATTGCGAATGAGATGGGCACCAAAATCCATGTGACAGCCGGTCCAACCATTGAGCGTGCCGGTGACCTTGCTGCTATTCTGACGCACGTCAAAAAAGGCGATGTGCTATTCATCGACGAAATTCACCGTTTGGGCCGCGCTGTTGAAGAGATACTCTACCCGGCTATGGAGGATTTCGCTCTGGACATCGTGATCGGCAAAGGGCCAGCCGCTAAGAACGTCCGTATCAATCTGCCGCGTTTTACCGTTGTTGGAGCCACCACCCGCCTGTCGCTGCTGGCCAGCCCCCTTCGTGATCGCTTCGGTGCCCGCTTCCGCATGGACTTCTACGATCAGGCAGCTATGGAACACATCCTGAACCGTGCTTCATCTATGCTCAACGTGGAGATGACGCCTGAAGGCGCGTCTGCTATTGCGCGGCGCTCACGCGGTACCCCCCGCGTTGGACTGCGCTTGCTGCGCCGCGTCCGTGATTACGCGCAGGTGCGTGCCGATGGCATCATCTCCGGTACTGTTGCCGGGGAGGCCCTGGATATGATAAACATTGACCATCTCGGTTTGGATGACATCGACCGACGCATTTTGCTGACAATCATCGACAAATTCGACGGCGGCCCTGTCGGTCTGGATACCATCGCTGCGGCCATCAGTGAAGACCCCGCCACGATTATGGATGTCAACGAGCCTTATCTGCTCCAACTTGGATTCATTGAACGTACCCCTCGCGGGCGCGTGATCCGAGTTGCAGCTTACGAACACCTCGGCATCCCCTACGACACAGACGACAACGGCCACGCTCAAAAACTACTTCTGTGAGGTAACAGATGCACGTCTCTGACTTCGATTACGATTTGCCTGAGTCCTACATTGCCCAAACACCCGCTGAACCCCGCGATAGCTCCAAACTCATGACGCTTGATCGAACCACAGGGGCAGTCGGTCACCACACCTTCCGCGACATCGCTGCGATGCTGCATCCCGGCGATGTGCTGGTGCTGAACAACACCCGTGTTTTTCCGGCACGTCTCCCGGTCACTAAAGCGGATACGGGCGGTAAAGCTGAAATCTTGCTGCTGCGGCAACTAGATGACACACGTTGGCATGTGCTGGTTGGTGGTAAGCGCATCCATGAGGATACGACCCTGGCTGTACCCAACAGCGACATTACCGCACACATTACCGAAGTCCTTGACGGTGCTGAGCGCATCCTTCAGTTCTCACAGGCCATCAACGACCACCTCACCAACGCCGGAGAAACACCCCTCCCACCGTACATTCATCAAGCCGTGAGTGACCCGGAGCGCTACCAAACCGTTTACAGTCGTCACACCGGCTCTGCTGCGGCACCAACAGCCGGGCTACACTTCACCTCAGGCTTACTCACCCAACTACGCTCAAAAGGCATTAAGCTCGCCTACTGCACCTTACATATTGGCCTTGATACGTTCCAACCCGTCAAAGTTGAGCAGGTCAAAGACCACAAAATCCACAGCGAATATGCTGCGCTCTCTGCCACAGATGCCAACATCATCAACGAGGCCAAGCTCGCCGGCGGACGCATTATCGCTGTGGGTACCACCAGCGCCCGCACGCTTGAGACGGCTGGCATCCTCAGTGCTGGCGGTGACCCGGCCAACCCTGAGCAGCCTGGGGTTATGTGCCCCTGGCGTCCCGTGATCGCTTTTGAGCAAGACACCAACCTGTTCATCTACCCCGGCTATGAGTGGCGCGTGCTGGACGGCATCATCACCAATTTTCACCTGCCGCGCTCCAGCTTGCTCATGATGATTAGTGCCTTCACCGGGCGCGAGAACCTGCTTAACGCCTATGAGGTCGCCAAGCAGCAGTCTTACCGCTTCTATTCCTTTGGGGATGCCATGTTTATTCGATGAGTAGCCGCGCCTCATATTGACATTGCACCGCCGCAGGTCTATCATTTTACCTGCTACCAGCCCCGCGATGGGGCTATTTGCTTGCCCATATCACAGATCGTTTGCCGCCAATTTTCCCCGTCAGGTGCATCTTTAGGATCGCGCCTGCGGTCGGCAAGTGAAGATTGGAGTTTATTGTGTACGCAATCATCCGCGCAGGCGGAAGACAATACCGCATTGAAGAAGGCCGTTACCTCGACGTTGAAAAGCTCCCTTACGAAGAAGGTGAGCAAATCGAAATCGAGGATGTGCTGCTCGTTGCCAATGGCGAAGACATCACCATCGGCCAGCCACTCGTAGAAGGGGCCAAAGTCAAGGTCACCGTGATGAAGCAGTGGCGTGACAAGAAGGTGGTCGTTTATAAGTATCGCCAGCGCACCAACTACCGCCGGAAGAAAGGTCACCGGCACCACTACACGCGCATCATGATTGACGAAATTATAGCCTAGGAGAAGAATACAAATGGCTCACAAAAAGGGTGGCGGTTCATCCAGTAACGGACGCGACAGTAAATCTAAACGCTTAGGCGTCAAGGCGTTTGGGGGTGAATTCGTAATACCAGGTAACATCATCATTCGCCAGCGCGGTACCAAAATTCACCCCGGCGATAACGTTTCAATGGGTAAAGACTACACCATCTTCGCCACAGAAGCAGGTGTGGTCACCTTCCAGCGTATGCGTGGTCGCAGTGGCCAAAAGCGCGTGAGCGTCACACCGGTTGCCATGGCAACCGTCCCGACCAGGGAAGAGATGCAAGAACAGGAAGCGGATGCCTGAAGCCCTGACCATTCGGGGATTTCCCAATTTATCCCAAAATAACCCAAATCGTCGCGGGCGTGTAAAGCGCACGCCCGCCTGAACACGAGGACAAACATACCCTATGAAGAAAGACCTGCATCCAGAATGGCACTCCGAGGCGACAGTCATCTGCGCCTGCGGCAACACCTGGCAAACAGGGGCAGCTATTCCCGAAATTCGCACAGACATCTGCTCAGCTTGCCATCCCTTCTACACAGGTGAGCAGCGTATCGTAGACACCGAGGGGCGCGTTGACAAGTTCATGAACCGCCTGCGCCTGCGTGACCGCATCACCGAAGCTGCTGCTGAGCGCGAAGCCTCCAAGACACCGCTTAGCCTTCCTATTGAGGAGCTGGGCCTGAACAAGCGCACAGTCAACATTCTAAAGGAAAACGACATCACCATTGTGAGCGATTTCCTGGACAAGTTTGCAGATGTTGGTGACGAGGGCTTCCTGGAAATCAACGGCATTGGTCGTCAGGTTCTCGCAGAAATCAAGAAGACGCTCCGCAACGCGGGTTACGAAATCCCAGAGGCGCAGGCTACCGAGTAGCCCTGCGTAGCTCATCGCTCCACACTTAAGCGGATACATTGTGTATCCGCTTTTTGTTATCATCAGCCCAATTTGAGGATACCTATGAAGCATCGCTCCGGTTGCATTGAAGTCATCTGCGGTAGCATGTTCTGTGGCAAAACCGAAGAACTGATTCGGCGGGTGCGCCGCGCTACAATTGCCCAACAACAGGTACAGGTCTTCAAACCGCACCTTGATGACCGCTACAACCTGTATCATGTTACGAGTCACAGTGGTCAAAACATCAGCGCGACGGTTATTAGAAAAGCCGCAGACGTTTTAAAGTACAGAAGGACACAGACGACCGTTATCGCCATTGATGAGGTTCAGTTTCTTGATGCAGAGATTGTCGCCGTGGTGAAAGAACTGGCCGGCTGTGGTATTCGTGTTATTCTCGCTGGCCTTGACATGGACTTTCGTGGCGAACCGTTTGGCGCTGTACCGCAACTGATGGCCATCGCTGAATCTGTCACCAAGCTGCAAGCCATTTGCATCATTTGCGGTGATCCAGCATCACACACCCAGCGCCTTGTGAACGGACAACCTGCACACTATCATGACTCTGTGATTTTAGTCGGCGCAGAGGAAACCTACGAAGCACGTTGCCGTGAACATCATCAGGTCCCCAATTAGGCCCCATGCACCTAATCTAATTTAGGTCGGCTAACGACTGTCTCATCAGATGGCCCAATAGGTACAGTAATCTCTATCGACTCGAACTCGCTGACGGAAATCTCCACCGTTTTATTTTCATAGTACCAAACTGGAGCTAACTCACCATCAATGCGAATGCTCAGCGGTTCACTCTCAAAGCCAATAACCTCGATGCTGCTTGGTGGATGCGCCGGTTCGTAATTCCCCTCTACCTGACGCACGATCCGAAATCGATTATTTGACCAGCGCGTTTCATAGCGCGTCCAGCGATAAGCGCCGTCAACATAATCGAAGCCATCCCCCTGATCTTCATAGATTGACATCTGATGCACACCGGGATACACCCGCATTTTCGCTGTCGTCAAGTGCGGCGCACTGAGGTTGGTCATTGCCCGCCAAATCGGAACTACAGCCCCAGCCCGTACAAATGCGGGCAACCTGTCCAGCTCGGCGGCTACACGCACCGTCTGCCCACCGAGAATAAGCTGCTGAGTCCAAAGGTCATACCAGTCTCCCGCAGGCAGCACAACATCACGCTGGCGCTGTGCTGCCCCAATAATCGGAGCCACCAGCAACGCATCCCCAACCATGTACTGATCTTCAATACCCGCCACGTCAGGGCTGGTATTGTTATAAGCCATTGGACGCACAATAGGTACACCGTCCATTGCACAACCCGCCGCCAAACTATACAGGTAGGGCATAAGTTGATACCGGAAAGCCACCGCCTGCCGCACACTCTGGTGAAATGCTTTACTGAAATGAAGGTTGGCCTCTATGCGTACCACAGGCATCAGCACCGCCGCTTGCAGCCAACGCACATATAATTCGGCATCATTATTACCTGGAACGGTAACACCGACGACGCCCGCCCCACTGACACTGGCATGAACTGCCATCACCAGCATATCTCTCAAACCATCCCAACTGGGCATCATTTCGTCTAGCACAAGTGACGTATGACGATGCACCCCGGCAAATCCAGCTTGCGCCATATTGACGGGCCGCCGCTGTGGTTGGAATGCGTATAGGGCATCTCGGCTGGCACGCGCCATAAAAGAGCTATAAAGATTATGTACATTGGCATGGGTAATGTGCCCG
The DNA here is from genome assembly GCA_034437575.1 of Anaerolineae bacterium. GTDB lineage: Bacteria > Chloroflexota > Anaerolineae > Aggregatilineales > Phototrophicaceae > DAOTTY01. The sequence goes on from DAOTTY010000030.1 coordinate 10,957, forward strand.
TCTCTGTATGAGTGTAGCGCCTCATCAGGCAGCGTTGTGACTTCATCTGCCCCGACAACTGCTGGCTCATTATCAACATTGACAATGCCGTCAATACCTGTCTGGATCAGCCGTTTAAGTTGATTCACCCACCACAGCCGCACGTCCTCTGCATAGAAATCGGGTATCAAAGATCGTCCGCCCCACGAAACAACCTCTACAGGCACCTCAGCGCCAACAAACACCTGTTGCGCGATGCCCGACGCATAGGCTTCATCATTGGCCGCCACTCTCACAGCCGGAATAACATCCGCTGTTATCTTGAAACCCATACGGTGTAACTCTGTCACCATTGCTGCGAATTCTGGAAAGTGCTTGGTGTCCCAGGTGCCTACCTTGTAGGCGTCCATGTAGGTCATTCCCAGGTGGATCGTATCACATGGAATGCCGTCTTCGCGCAAGTGCCGTGCCATCTCGATCACATCATCTTGTGTATTCGCTTGTGGTAGCAAGACATGTAATCCCAGGTGCCACAATGGCGGCAGGGCTGCTGCACCAATCAACCGCATATAGCTGTCTATCACATCAGCCATATGACGCCCTGCCATCAGGTAAAAGCGGGCTGCACGGTTGCCACCTTCAGAGGCGAACACTAGCGGACTGTGTGTGTCTACGATGCCACGCGCCGAATTATCCCAATAAATGCCAAATGCCCCCGCCGCAGCCACACCCACATAGAACGGCACAGCGTACTGGCGTTTAGCATTCCACGTTGCTACGGTGTGCCCATCTGTACGAGGTGACCACATGCCCAGGCCATACCCATGCGTATCTGCTGCCGGAACAGCGGTTAACCGTGTGCCGTTGTGGTTGTCATCGCCAAACGCTAGAATCGCGTCCATCAATAATGGCTCAGGGGCGCGGCTGAACAGGTCAATGGCCCCATTTGCCTTATCAATCCGGCAGCGGGTGTGGGACGTAGACAGCCATACAACATCACCCATATCATCAACTTTGTGTGCCACCGCCGCAGGGCTGTCATTAACGGCAGTTTCTGAGGGTAACAGGCTCGTGATGTCATCCCATGTAGAAGCGAAGACAATTTCAATGCAATGATGGGTTACCCAACGTAATTGGCAGTATCCAGCAGATAGTTGTAGACCAGCACCAGCAACGGTTTTTTCAACACCAACCACCTCACCAACTTCATGCCAGCGCTGCGGCATCTTCATAGCGGCACGCCCACCCACGTAATCCGCAGCCGTCCTAAGAAGGGTGTCCCCCAAATGCCGTTTATATCGTGTCAGTGACTTTCGGTTTGTCATAGCCTGCTTACACAACTACCAAACAAAGTCCTGCTTTACCCATTGCATTGGATCAACCGGCACGCCATTCACCCACAGTTCCCAGTGAAGGTGAGCGCCCGTCACGCGCCCCGTAGAGCCAACTGTGCCAATCGTCTGCCCGGTTGTCACAAAATCGCCGGGTGCCACATAAATCTCCGTCTGATGCCAATAACCCGTGTAAATGCCCCACCCATGGTCAAGCATGGTCGCATTACCCCGCACATTGAGCGTATCTGCAAGTACGACGCGCCCCGGTGCCGGTGCCAGAATCGGCGTCCCCGGTGCCCCGGCGAAGTCAGTCCCACTGTGATAGCGATTGAAATCCCCACCGTTGTAAGAGCGCAGCGTGCCAAAACGCGAAGTGATCCCCGCAGCCGCCGGAATACTCATCGCCCCATCCCAATAGCGCTCCGGTGTAAAAGCAGCGGTTGCGGAACGCAACAACTCCAACTCAGCCTCTTCGACGTTTGTGTTTAGCAAAACATCGCGGCCCTCTTGCAAATTGATCAGTTCACGTCCATACGTACCTGCACCCACCCCAAACATGATCTCAAACTGTGTGGTTTCATTAACGTCCGTAAACGCCATCTGCAACACATATTGCCCTACCTCCGTAAAGATGGGTACACCCACGAAAACAGTATGCTGTAAACCCGCATCGTCGCTAATGACAACAAGTGATGTTTCTGCGAAGCTACCTGTAATCACTGTTGGTAGGGTTGTACGGATGCGGATTTGCGTTGTGCGACCTTCTACGAACAGCCCTGGCACCATGTAAAACGTATCGACTGTACCGGGTAAACGCTCCAACGCCGCGACCACCGCTTCACTATTCGGTATAGATAGCACCTGTCCAGCGAAGATGCGTGTAGGGTCTGCGATGTCATTGGCCGCCGCCAAATCCGCCACAGTGAGGCCATAAGCAGTCGCAATCCGAAACAACGTCTCACCATCCTGAACCACATGGGGGGTGCCAGGCAGGTCGATGACCGCATTAAGAGTAGGTTGTAAGCTTTCATCAGAGGTAGTGGGTACCGCCGGAGTTCCCGGTGCTTCGCTGCTGACTATAGCTGGCACAAGTAACCGCTGCCCCACTTGAATGTTCGTTGGGTCCTGTATGCCGTTGAGGGCGGCAAGTTCTTCTGTAGACAAATCATAGCTGAGCGCAATCCGAAACAGATTCTCACCCCGCTGCACAACATGAATACCGTATTCTTCACCAGCTTCTTGCGCGAACACACCAGCAGCAAACAACGAGAACAAAACGAGTAAATAAACCGTTCTCATAGAAAGGCGGTCTCAGCGAAGTTTAGGCGTTGCCCAACCTGCACATGATCGAGCAAATCAGGCTTTGCTTCAATATAATACTGAGCGGGAGCAGCAGGTGCATAGTAAGGCCGCCAGGGCTTAGCCAACGTCGCATCAACAACCACCCCAGACGCATCCAGCCACACAACCCCAATGCTAAAGTACACATTGAACATATGGATGGTTGTTCCGACAATACTCTCACCATGGGTGACAAACAACAGGCCCTCACCATCTGGCAAATCTCGCCGGAACTGCAACCCCACCAGATGGCACCAAAAGCCAGCACACCACCTGGCTCGCGCCAAAACAACCTGCTGGCTATCAGCGTCTACCACAACGCGAAAATCACGACTCATGGAATAATGATCTGCTGTCCAGCAAAGATGCGGTTCGCATTTGTAATTCCGTTCGCACGAATCAACTCAGAAAGTGATACGTTAAACCGCAGCGAAATACGAAACAGGTTCTCGCCCGGCTGCACCACATATGTACCGGGGTTTGTCTGCGGCGATGCCCCAGGGATAGCGGTCACAATAACCGACGGGGATGAAGGGATGGCGGTTATAACAGGAACGGTCACCACTGGGATTGGCGTAGCGGTTGCCAGACCCCCAGTGCCGCCTGCCACCAACAGTGTCTGACCTGCCAAAATGCGGTTAGGGTTAACAATGCCATTAAGCTGAGCCAACGCCTGAACCGTCGTGCTTGTGCGACGTGCGATGCTTGATAGCGTATCCCCCGGTTGAACCACATAAGATGCTGTCGCAATTGGCCCGCCCGTACCACCTGTACCTCCGTTCGGGGTGGCTGTAATCACAATAACCTGCTGTGTAGGTTGAGATGTGGCCGTTGCAGCCCCTATCCCTTCCGCAACCGGAATAACAAGATTTTGTTCAACGAAAATTAATGAGCTGCCACCCAGCCCATTCGCTTGCTGAATGGCTGCCACACTGCTGCCGAAACGAGTTGCCAGCCCCGAAAGCGTGTCCCCCCGTTGCACAGTGTATGTAATCGTATCGGGGAAAGATGCCCCAATGGGAGTTACGAGTGTGGCCGTAGGTTGGGGGGTATTGGTCGGGGCAGGTGTGATAGGGTTAATCACCTCAAATGTTGGGCTGGGATTTTGTGCGATAGACACGCTCGTTGCTGTTGCAGTCGGGGTCGCAGACGGAGTTGATGTAAGTGTGCTTGTCGGGTTCGTCCCGCCGGAAGAAACATCGCCATCTACTTCGAGAGAAGCATCATCTAGGTAGATGCGGCTCGTTTGCACCGGGAAGCCAACCCGTGACCGCACCCACACCGAAATAGCGTCAGCCTCTGCAATCGCTGAAACAGAATATTCCTCATAAGAGTCATAATTTTCTTCTGCAACTGACCAGAGAATGTCACCGCTGGTTGCACTTGTACCGCCAGTAGGATCAATGCCCACGTCAATTAGCACGTCACCATCGTTCTCACTCACATCTTCGTTAGTCAAACCCGATGACCAAACCCACACATTCACTGAAAAAGTCACTTCATTACCTGCCCCCACCCCAGGCACCACTTGAAAAACCCCACCTGTGTGCGTGGCAAAGAAAGATTCAAAACGTTGGGCATTGCTGCCTGCCAAAATGCGATCAGAGCGAACAGTTTCAGAATACTCCGGCTGTGTATTCTGAAAATCTGGCTCATCATCAGAGCGCTGCAAGTTCCAGGCATCCCAGCCGTTTGCAACTTGCCGGGGCGGGTTTCCCCCTTCATTAACAAATGGAGCTTCAAATCCAGGATTCACCAATAGACTATCAGATTGTGCTGATAACTGATGAGCGGGCAAAAGCAGGGCCACTAACATAGCGGCACAGGTGAGACGGTAGACTTTAGCCATAGCAGTTCCTTCACAGGATGCCAGTCGATGTAAAAATGTTGCGATACAAGTGAGTCTACCACAATCTATTTCGTTCACACAAACACACACACAAGAAGTCGGGGTACTTCAGCAGTAGTGATACAATAGCAACACAATACCAATTATAGCTATTCACTACTGCTGAGGTGCCCCAGATGAATTGGCACTATCATTGATCAACAACCTACCGAACGAAGTTGACTACACGAAATGAACACATATATAACACTGTGTACCCTCGAACTTTACTTGCCAGAAAGCCAATCACTAAAAGATAAGCGGGCTGTCATCAAATCCGTCAGGCAGCGTCTACGTAACAAATATAATGTAGCCGTTTCTGAAGTAGACAAACAGGATAAATGGCAGATTGCGGAACTCGCCATCGTCACGGTAAGCAATCAGGCCAGCTTTTCAGAGCAAGTTATTAATCAAGCTGTTGCTTACATCGAGGAAAACTATCCGCAGGCATTCATCAATCGCCGTGAGGTAGAAAATATCTGATGGAACTCGACTTTATAGAAGTGGAAAACATCTTACAGCAAAATGAAGTTGCGGTTTCCCGGCACGTCCGTCTCGACAGCACCGACCGAATCATCACACTTCCCCAAGACATGCTTGGAGAACGATTGTGCGTAAGCGTAACCTATACTGATGGAGGCAGCGAACGAATTGATGTCGCCCCGCAGTTCGCCTCTCAACTCACCATACCCGTGTTGGAAAACTCGCCTTCGACTATACGAAGCATATACATCCAAAAGCGCCCACGGCTAAAGCACGAGATGGCGCTTCTCGTCCGCACAGACAGCCGCAACGGCAAAATCAAATTGGTCACAACTTCTTCGGCCAGTGGGCTGACAAGCGAACTTCACATCAATATTTTTGTTGGCCTGCGTGACTATCAGTTGCGCCACATGGCCGGAGAAATAAACCTACCGGGGATGCTGTGGCAGTCATTCTTTGACGTTGCCCACAGAATTTACGATATATACTACGCAAGGGCCGCCCAGGCCATTCACGTTCACAACATGGGCGCGACCAACCAAAATATTTTTCAAGTCACCGACGCCACAGTCACCATCTACCAAGAAGAGACAGATAATCAAACCCAGCGACCATTCGTCGCAGACCTCAATACGGAGACAGAAGACGACCAGATGCAGTTACTCTGCATTGTCAACGGCACGGTACTTGGCCTGGCAGCAATGGACGAAATCAGCCACCAGGCACCCCAGCAGGCTGTAAAGCTAGTCAACATCGGCTACATGGGTACCCCTGCCGATCTGCTGACAACGCTCAGCCTCAACTACGGCGGACTGAGCATTAAAACGCAGATTATTATTCTATTCGCAAGTGAATACAGCGTAGCAGCTTACCAACAGATTCTACTTGATATTGACTACGCGAAGTATCGAGATAACACAGTTCTCTATCTTCAAGGGCACCCTACTCCACCTTCAAACTACCCGCCGTTTGATGAGCTACTTGCTAAGTATGTCACAGTAGCTCATAGCCTGGAGGAAGCCGTTGCCCTCAGCCTACAGGCCAATCGTCGTGGTTAGTCAATACCCAGGTAAGCCTTCTGAACCGTTGGATCGTTTCTCAACACCTCAGATTTATCTGTCAGGACGATTTCCCCGGTTTGAATTACGTAACCACGATGGGCAACCTGGAGGGCCATGTGTGCGTTCTGCTCCACCAGCAGCACGGTTACCCCTTCTTTGTTGATCTGCTCGATTGTATCAAAAATCGTCTCCACCAAAATAGGTGCCAACCCCATTGACGGCTCATCCAGCAGCAACAGGCGCGGCTTAGACATTAACGCTCGTGCAATCGCTAGCATCTGCTGCTCACCGCCGCTCATCGTCCCGGCAAGCTGCGTTTTACGCTCACCCAAACGCGGAAACAACTCATACGACAGCTTCATGTCTTTCGCCACCTCTGTCCAGTCACGTCGCTGAAAGGCACCCATCTCCAGATTTTCCTGCACAGTGAGCTTAGCAAACACCCCGCGCCCTTCTGGCACAAGCGACACCCCCAACTGCACTACCCGGCTGGCTTTCATCGTGCCAACTTCATGACCGTCATACAAGACAGACCCCGCTCGCGGGTTCATCAACCCAGCAATTGTGCGCAGCGTGGTCGTTTTCCCCGCGCCATTTCCCCCAATCAGCGTCACAACTTCACCCTGCTCAACTGTAAACGAGATTCCCTTCAGGGCATGGATGTTACCGTAGTAACTGTGAATGTTCGTAACTTCTAGTAAAGCCATATCATCCCAACCCGTTTACACTTCGGCTAAACATTAATCGTTGCGCTGGCCGCAGCCCCACGCCCCAAATACGCTTCGATTACCTGCGGGTTACTCTGAATATCCTGCGGCAAACCCTCAGCAATCTTCTTACCATAGTCCAGCACCGTGATCTGCTCAGAGATACCCATCACAACGCGCATATCGTGTTCAATAAGGACGACCGTTATGCCCAATTCATCCCGTAACCGCCGTATAAACTCGGTTGTCTGGCTCGTCTCACGCGGGTTCATCCCGGCTGTTGGCTCATCCAGCAAAATCAACCTGGGTTTGCTGGCCAATGCACGAGCAATCTCCAAACGCCGCTGGTCACCATAAGATAGGTTACTCGCCAATACATCCCCCTTACCCTTCAAACTGACGAACTCCAGCAAACGCCGCCCTTCAGCCTCAGCCTGTTCATTTTCACGGCGCGTCGCAGGCGTTCCTAATATGGCACCAATCCAGCTTGACCCCAGGTGAGACTCTTGCCCAACCATAATATTCTCAATTGCCGTCATATTGCTGAACAGGCGAATATTCTGGAAGGTACGGGCAATGCCCGTGCGCGTAATCTGATCGGGCGATTTGCCGTTAATTCGCTTACCATCAAACCGGATAATGCCCTCGTCAATTTGATAGAAACCCGTAACACAGTTGAAGAACGTCGTCTTGCCTGCACCATTCGGGCCAATAACACTCGAAATCGACGCACGTGGGATACGTACCTCCAGGCCAGCTACTGCCACCAAACCGCCAAAGCGCTTTACGATATTGTCAACGATCAGAATATCGTCTGGCGCTTCCTTTTGATTTCCGTTTACCATATGCTTACCCTCCACAGTCACTTCTCGGTCAGGCCGGGTTCAAAGTTGGGCTATCAGTATCATCTGCCGCATCTGGCGGGTTAGTCTGCTTTAACTCTCGTCGATGCACCCGCGACGGGATCAAGCCCTCTGGCCGCGATGTCATCATAAACACCAACAGAACACCGTACAACAACAGACGGTACTCAGAGAACTCACGCAGCAGTTCCGGCATACCAATCAACACCACAGCCCCCAACACAATCCCCGGCACGCTACCCATACCCCCCACGATAATCAGGCTCAGCACGTTGATAGACACCAGCACCCGAAAGCTGTTCGGGAAAACTGAGTCCACCTGGGCAGCGAAAATCGCCCCGGCAAGGCCGCCTGTCGCCGCGCTCAGCGTAAACGCCAACAACTTTGACCGAGCCGTGTCGATCCCCATTGCTGCCGCCACATCTTCATCCTCACGGATAGACATCCACTGCCGCCCCGTGCGCGAGTTGTTCAACCGGATGGAAACAAACAACGCCAACGCGCACGCGCCCAAAATCACATAGTACAACATCTGCGGTTCCTGGAACTCAAGCGTTACATCCGTAAAGGGTATCGAAATCATCGGGCTGGGGATAAACAGCACACCCTGGGCACCACCAATCACAGGCGAAAGCGCATCAGAAACGGCCAGCTTACCGATGATCTCGCCAAAGCCCAGTGTTGCAATCGCCAGGTAGTCACCCCGCATTCGCAGCACAGGCACCGCAAAGATGAACCCCGTGAACATAGCGCACAACACAGCAATCGGTAGTACCAGCCAGAAGTTCAAAAATTCAATGCCAAGCTGTTCCTGCACGCCCAGCGGCCCCGTAGACGTTAGCACACCCATGACATATGCGCCCACAGCGAAATTGGTCACATAGCCCAAATCCAGCAAGCCAGCCAACCCAATCGCAATGTTCAAGCCCAAACCCATCAGGATATATAGGCCGATGCTGTTGGTCACATTGCTCAAAAACGCGCCTAAAATCCAGGGCAGCACCAGCAAAAAGATACCCAGTGCCGTAAACCCACCCCGTTCCACATTGCGCTGCTGGCGGCTGGGCATACTGCGATAGTTTTCACGGATGGTTGCCCCATAGAATGACCACAGCAGGCTTAAAGCCAGGCTGATGCCAAACACCGTCAACGCCCCGTTTAACTTCAGTTCATCGCGCCGGAAAAAGATTTCAATGAAATCACGGGGGACAAACTGACGAAACACCAGCGTCACCAACTCCCCCAAAATACCCACACCCAGCGTTACACCAACTGCCGTCAAAACCCCCTGCCGGAAGCGCTGCGGGATAAGCATCAATAGCATACCTACAACGCCCGCCAACGTGATGAACCCTGCCATCGTTAGCCCACCCAACACGCGGCTGTCGTTATCAAATGTCAAGATTTCCAGCAAGTTCCGGTTCACGTTAACGAAAATCTCGCCCACATCCAGCACCGTAGCAAGGAAAATCAGCAGTAACACTGGCAAACTGGACACAATCCCAACCGCCAGCCCGCCGAGCAATGTCAGGCTCAGGTTGCTACCCTGGTTCCGGCGGCGTCGGGTCAACAGAAATCCGCCGACGATGCCAGGCATAAAGATCAACAACTGCCCCATCGTCACCCAATCTCTGATGACCTCACGCTCATCGAACGTTTCGACCATGCCAATGACGGAAACATAAACCACAACCAACCCCACCAGCAAGCCAACACGCAGCACACCGCGTATCAGGTCGTTCATTCCGTTGTTTTTCTGATTCATCACACTGCCTACGCTTTCTTCTCAGCCAGCCGCTCACCCAAAATGCCCTGTGGCCGGAAGATGAGCACCAGCACCAACATCGTGAAGGCGATTACGTCCTTGAGCTGATTGGCCCCCGGCACGCCCAGGCCAGCCAGCACCAAATTTGGCCCAACTGCCTCTATCACGCCCAGGAACAAGCCTCCCAGCATTGCACCCATAATGTTACCAATCCCGCCCAGAACCGCCGCCGTGAACGCTTTAATCCCCGGAATGAAACCCATAAAGAAGTTCACACCCTGGGGCCGGTACAGGCCGTTAATTACACCTGCTGCCCCCGCCAGCGCCCCACCAATAGCAAACGTCAGCACAATGATCCGGTCAATGTCGATGCCCATCAACGAAGACACCTCTTTGTCTTCAGATACGGCACGCATCGCCTTACCTATCCGGGTATGCTCTACCAGCCAGTACAAACCAAGCATTAACACCAGCGCAAATACGAACACCATCACCTGATTCAGCGGCACGCTCGTCCCTGGGATGCTGCCAGAAAGCGCGTCTACCGTCGGGTAGGATTTAAAGCCCGACCCGTAAAAGCCTCGGAAGGTATACTGCAAAAAGAACGACGCACCAATTGCGGTAATCAGTGGCACCAACCTCGGCGAATTACGCAGTGGCCGATAGGCTATCCGTTCCAGCAAAATAGCGATAATCATAGAAATAAAGCCAGCGAAAATGATAAGGATCGGGATTGCCAGATAGGGTGCAGCATTCAAAAAGCCAATGCGGTTAAAGTAATCGGCCAAAAAGTAAGCCGTGAATGCACCTGCCATGTATACCTCGCCATGCGCGAAGTTAATCATCAGCAAAATGCCATATACCAGCGTATAGCCCAGCGCAATAAGCGCGTAGATACTGCCCTGTGCCAGACCAGACACCACCAGGCTAAGCCACTGTTCGCCCGTAAAGCGGCCAGACGCCAACGTATTGAACGAACCCACAATCACCAACACAATGATCCCGACGCGCAGGAAATTGATGATGAGATCCACCCAGGAAAAGTCTTCAAGCCAATTTCGGTTCACGAATTCATTCCCTTATAGTACAAGTTGAGCCAGCAGCGCACATGGCGAGCTGGCTCAACATCTTCGGTCAAGTTAGCTCAGGGAGGGTTCCCGTGAACTACTCCATTTCCTCAACCATGCCCACACCCGGCAGCCACACAACCGACGGCGGCCATGCATCCTCAGTGAAATCGGCTTCCGTCAACTGGAAGACGCCCAGCGCCTCGCCCGTTGCACAGTCACCCGTTGCACTACAAGTCAGCGTCCCCGTCAGGCCCGCATAACCTTCAGTAGCCGTGATTGCATCACGCAGTGCCTGACGACCAATGACCAGCGTGCCGTCTTCACCTTCAACAGCCACTTCTGCGATGGCATCCAGCAAAATGTTAGCTGCATCGTAGGCATGAGCATGGAAGCCAGCCGGCGGCACACCACCAATTTCATCTTCCCACTGCATCAAGAACTCATCGTAAGCTTCACCCTGTACAACCGGACCACTGAAGTACATGCCTAGAGCCGCATCCTGGCCCGTGTTTTCCGGGAAGCTCTCAACGAGGATGCCGTCAGCACCAAACAAAATCGCCTCTTCCAGGCCAGGCACATCGACAGACTGTGCAGCAATGAAATTGCCCTCCGGCTCGAAGATCGGGAAGTACAGCACCAGCGGGCCGTCCGTTTCACTCTCAGCAACAGAAGCTGCGATGTCTGTCAGGATCGGGTTCATATCAGTATCACCCACATTCACAGCCCCCTGGAAGATCACCTCACCGCCCATTTCAGTGAACGTGTCAGCCATAACAGCCTGCAAGCCATCTGCATACGGGCTACCATCGTGGATCGTAGCCAGGCGGGTTGCACCCAGTTCATCAACAGCAAACTCGGCGGCAATCGCACCCTGGAACAGGTCGTTGTGTGCTGTGCGATAGAAACCCGGCTCGTATACACCACCATCATCCGGCAGGGCCGTCAGGGACGGGCTGGTGGCAGAGGACGAAAACAGAACCATGCCCGCTTCGCTCAAAATCGGCAAGGCAGCCGTTGCAGCGCTAGAGCAGTTCGTACCGATAACCCCCACAATAAACTCGTCTGACGCGACGCGCTGTGCAGCCGCCTGGCCGCCCTCAGCACTGCAACCGGAGTCTTCTTCAACGATCTCAATCTCACGGCCTAGCAGTTCACCATCACGCTGCTCAACGGCGATCTCGACACCACCCTGGCTGTCTTCACCCAAAAACGCTGTATTACCAGAGATGGTCAGCATCGTGGCGATGGTGATCGGATCGCCGTCTTCCAACTCCACGCAGCCAATCTCGTCTTCACAAGCCTGTGCGAGAGCCATCGGTGCTACGACCATCGCAGCCATCAGAAGCATCAACAATGCGAGAAACTTCTTCATTAAACTCTGTCTCCTTGCTTAAATATGATATGTGCCTTAAACGAACAGACACAGGCACATAATATAACAACGATGCCAGCGTGAATTCAACCTAATCGGTTAAAGGTTGCTGAGCGCCCTCATATCGCTCCAAAGTAAAAGCCAACGCCACGTAAAGGTCAAGCTCACCGGGCTGGGAGAGCGCCGCCCGAATAAATGAGAGTGCGAACCTGCTGCCCGTGCGCGTGTGGCAGGCCGACGGGCAGTGGTGAGGGCAGTTGACAGGCCATGAGGGTGAGCGCTTTGCCGTTGCCGTGCCGGACGGCACAGCGCCTGGGGACTACCAGCTTATGCCGCATCAGGAAGACATTACCCTGTGTGATAACGCCGAGCCAACACAACGTCGCCCTCCCTGACAGTCTGTACGGGTATAGGTACACAATAGCGTGGGATGGGGTGCTGATTGCGTGTGCGGTGGGGATCACGCTTTACGTTCTCGTTCTTATCCTGGAGCGGTTGCTGATTCCCTGGCACACATCACTCCAAAATGACTGACCCCATGCGGCCCACCCCGCGAGTAGGTCGATAGCACGCTCATGTGTGGCGCATTGTCAACGCCTGCAACGATTCCTTAGTGTCGTTCCGGATGATGCGGCGATGGCACCAAACAAGGAAACAAAAAAGGGTGTATACCAATTTATTTGGTACACACCCAATTCGGGAGCGACGGGATTCGAACCCGCGATCTCTGCCTTGACAGGGCAGTATGTTAACCGCTACACCACGCCCCCTGATGTACAAAGAATGCTAAATCAGGCTCCGTCCGATGTCAAGGGATGGGGTGGGTAATTCACTAGAACTCGCCGAGTTGGGGTGGAGCTGTGACGGTATAAAAGACACGACAAGTCGATACAAACACGTCATAATTGCTGGGATTGCCTACAGTTGCTATGGGATAGCTCATGAACCAAATTCAACAACAGCTTGATAAGCTCCATAACAGTATCAAGCAGGAATCATCTGCATTGACGAAAACCGCGCAGATACGCTTGATGAATGCCAATGCGGACTGGCTGGCGCTAGCAGTTATAACGGTTGGGGGAGAAGCCTATGCGGTAGGCGACCATGACCAACTCTTTCCTATCCAATCAATGAGCAAGCCGTTTACCTATGGGCTTGCTCTTGAGGATTATGGACACGAGCATTTGCTGGCACATGTTGGGGTTGAACCGACTGGCCGCAGTTACAGTGCCATTGTTTTGGATGAAAAAACGGGGCGTCCACTTAATCCGATGGTAAACGCGGGTGCAATTGCGATTGCGTCATTGTTAAAAGGGGCTGACCTGACTGAGAAGACAAACCGTGTGATAGCCACGTTAAGCCGCTATGCAGGGCGGCCTTTGCTTGTGGATGCTGCTACATTGACAGCAGAATTTCAAACGGGTGATAGGAATCGAGCAATCGCTCATTTGATGCGTTCGTTTGGTGGTGTGCAAAGCGGCCTGGAAGATGCATTACATCTGTATTTTCAACAGTGTTCAATGATGGTGAACGTGGTTGATCTGGCTGCGATGGCGGCGACGCTAGCGAATGAGGGGGTTCATCCGATAACGCATGAGCGGGCCATTCAAAAAGACTTCGTAAGGGATGTCCTGAGTGTAATGTACACTTGTGGGATGTATGACTCATCCGGTGAGTGGTCTTACAGGGTGGGGTTGCCGGGTAAAAGCGGTGTAAGTGGCGGTATTTTTGCGGTTGCACCTGGGAAAATGGGGGTTGCCGCATTTGCACCTCATCTAAATGCCAATGGGCACAGTGTTTTGGCGCTGAAGGCGCTTGAAAGGCTCTCCCGTGAGAATGATCTGCATATCTTCAATTTTTCGTAACGACTCAGGCACTCGCTTGAATTCCCCCATTCCCTAACCCGTTGCCCCAAAATGAGGCGAAACCACGCCCTCCCTCCCGTCGCACAGTGACAATGTGGGGGGGAGGGGAACGGTGAAGCCGTCGGGGTGTGGGGCAAGCTGAACAATTACGATATTTGCAGCTAGGTCTCAACGGCTTGCAAACAGGGGCAACAGGTGATCCGCGCTTTTCATCATGCATTTCTCGCATAACCCTTCCTTCATCCCGCCCTACCTGAGTATTTACTTAAACGGGTAGATAGTAGCTAATATAAGCATTGTGGGTAATCCGGGGGGGGCTTTTTCGCTTCAGATTGAGCGAATCGAAGCCAGACGGCACAGATATGGCGGCATTGAGGCCACATACCCCGCAAATCACACGCCGGATACCACCGTCATCAACAGCATGTGTAGGCGTTACTCGCCGCATCACCTTTGATTAAGGCAAACCGATCCCGTAAAATAACGCTTCACCGTTACGTGGAGTACAACAAATGCACATCCTACATGGCACATGGATATCTGAACTGGAGCATCTGGTTGTCTGGGCAGAAGACGTGGCAATTGAACCGCACTACCCCAAAGGACGACGCGGTAAAACTGCACCGCATCCGTTTGCCCTCGGTGAGGGAGCGATCTTGAGCCATGTTGAGCAATGGACGACTGAAGCGCGTGCGTTTCCTGATACAATCACCGTCTGGTTGCCCGGCAAGGGTAAAAAAGTCCAACCGTCCCCCCAGGCACAGGCTGCCGGTGCGATTCCTCTCGACGATGAAGTTGATTTGCTGCCCTGGCGAGTTGGTGCGGCATTCATGGATATATTAGACGCACTGGATTTTCTGTTACGACTGCCAGAGCAGGGCGAACGCGGCATACGATTGGGTGATGATCTAGCGTTCTGGCAGCAGACCGCGTTTCTTGCTGTCAATTGTCTGGTAGAAGGGCGCTATATCCCGGCGCTTATACGAGATGGCGAGCAGTACCAGGCTTATTGGGAACCACGACCCGACCCCGCGCTTATTCAGCAAATGGCGCGTGCGATGCCGATGCTTTGCCGTGCAATGGTAGAAGATGTTGAAAACCCACCCGCCCCATCAGCTCTAATCAACCATTTTCTTGATTTTGTCATCGGTACATTCATCATGGATTACTATTCATCATACCGAGAGCCCAAAAACCCCTGGCTACGGGCACTAACCGGGCACGGACCCTTCGTCAAAGGCACAGCGAAAGCCAACCAGCAACTCTATGAAGTGTGGCAAACATGGCAGGCATTCGGTGAGCAGGGCGGCAACTTCAAGATTTGCTTCCGGCTGCGCGAACCTGAACTGAACAGCAACGACTGGCAAATTGATTACCTGCTGCAAGCCAATGACGATCCGAGCTTGCTGGTAGAAGCCCATGAAGTGTGGTCTACCGGGTCGGCACACCTCGATTACCTGGAATACCGCTTCCACCGTCCACAGGAGAAGCTGCTGGCAGGTCTGGGAATGGCATCGCGCATGTTCGAGCCAATCGAGCGCAGCTTGCGGCAGTCAAAACCGACGGGCGTCACGCTATCACGCGAGGAAGCCTATCACTTTCTCACGGAAGCCCTGCCCCTGCTAGAAACCAGCGGCTTTGCGGTGCTTGTCCCGAACTGGTGGGGACGCCGCGCCCGCATTCGAGCAAAGGCAAAGATCAAAGGGCAGACCCATGAGCCAACGGGTATTCTCACACGCGATTCAATCCTGCGCTATGAATGGCAGCTATCGCTCGGCGGAGAGGCCATCAGCCGCGATGAATTCGAGGCATTGGTCGAACTGAAACAGCCGCTCGTGCGTTACAAAGGCGAATGGGTCGCGCTTGATCCTGACCAGATTGAGGCGGCGATGACGTTCTTCGAGCAGGCGCAAACTGGCGATATAACGTTAGAGGACGCCCTCAAAAACCAGGCGTCGGAAACCACAGTGGATGGTATCGAAGTTGAGAGTACAGAAATTGAGGGCTGGCTCGAAGATGTATTCGACAGGCTCTACAGCCC
>DAOTTY010000031.1:0-30378 GCA_034437575.1 Anaerolineae bacterium
CCACACATAACCCGTGCTATTCCGCCAGCGTGACCGTATCCAAAATCGCCTCAATGGTGGGTTGGGCTTCTTCCAACGGAATATCTGACGTGAGCGTTAGCACCGCTACGAAGCGATTGTCGTCCAGCAGGATAGCATAGGCTGTAAACGCGCTGTCCGTGTCTGCATCCGGGTCGATGGGCACATAACTTAGGCGGGCAGCTTCGTAGCCGTTAAAGGTCATTTCCTCAATCACGATGTCATAATCCGCCTCATCGAAGTCCTCGCCTTCCGGCGGGCTGCCAAACTGATCGTCGCCGCCCAGGTTTTCCAGGAAGGCGGTAAGTACGGCTTCCGCCGTTGCCCCCGCTTCAAGGGTATTCCAGCGGTCGATGCGCCCACCAGCCACCGCCAGCACAATCGCTTCCTCACCTTCGGCAATGCGGTTACGGATGCCCACCTGTACACTGCTAATCACATTAAGTGAGATGAAGCGCGTTACCGGGATGCCGTCAAGGGTATACCAGCCTTCGGGATAGTTGAGCGTGAAATCATTGAGGCGTCCGCGCCCGTCATAGGTTTGGGTAAGGTCGGGCACGTCAACATCGGGGGCGGGGTCATCCTGAGCGAGAACCGCAGCAGGAACCATCAAGAGGGTAAATAACAACAAGCGCTTGAGCATGAGGGGTTACCTATAATTATCAACGAAAGTCTGTCCTATCCATTGTAACTGCCTGCGCTAAAATGTTGAACAACATATGTCCGCCTGACCGTTGGGGAATCGAATCACATGATGCAAAACCTGCTGCGGCACCCGGCCTGGGCCGCGCTGCTTGTGTTTTTGATTGTGTTTGTGCCGCTGGCGGTGCCTAGCCGTGCCATGCACACCGATGAGGTGTACTTCTGGTATCATCGTACAGACCGTTTTTGGCAGGCGGTAGGCAGCGGCCAATTTGCTAACACGGTGCAAACCGAGCATCCTGGCGTGGGGGTGATGATATTGGCCGGGGGCGGGCGCTGGGTCCTCGACCAGATCGACCCGGAGCGCGACCTGCCGTTCCTCACACAGGTACAGTACCTGCGCTTCCCGGTCAAAGTGGCCAACGCGCTGGCCCTCACGCTGGCGTTTGTGGTCATCAGCCGCCTTGTGGATGTGCGAGTGGCGCTGCTGGCCGCGCTGTTGTGGGCCACCGAACCGTACCTGCGCTGGTACCTGCGCCTCATCCACGTAGACGGCATGAGTACGACGTTCATGCTGCTGTCTTTGGCGCTGCTGCTGCTGGCCTTTCAGGTTCACCGCACGCGGGCGGCTGTTGCCGTGCCGGGGCAGATATTGTGGGGGCCGCTGGTGCTGGCGGGTGTCGCGGCGGGGTGGGCCGCCCTCACGCGCTTCTCGTCGTTTTACATGTTCGGCATGGTGGGCCTGCTGGCCCTGTTCAACGGGGTTTACTACCGTCACCAGTTTACAGCCCGGTTGTTTTGGCAGTGGATGGCGCTGCCCGTGGCCGTGTTCACCGGGATAATGCTGCTCACCTGGACGGCGCTTTACCCCGGCATGTGGACAAACGCGAACGGCATTCTGGCTGAAATGTTGCACGGCATAGACAACGCTGTTACCGTTCACGAATACGGTAGCTACTTTATGGGCCAGCCCACCGCAGACCCCGGCGTGTGGTACTATCCGCTGGCCCTGCCCTTCCGCATGTCCCCCTGGCTGTTGCTGGGCCTGCCCCTGGCCGTGATTGCAGCCCTGCGCGGTGCCCTGCGCGATAACTGGCGGCTGTGGTTGGCCGTGCTGGTGTATGTGGGCGTGTATATGGCGCTGCTCACCTGGCAGGGCAAAAAGTTTGACCGTTACGCCCTGCCCGTTTTCCCTGGGCTGCATCTGTTTGCGGCGGTGGGCTGGTTGTGGCTGGCGGGCGGTCTGGCACGCCGGGCGAAGGTCGGCGCACGGGGCCGCCTGGGCGCATGGGCCGCTGTGACTGTGCTGCTGGCCGCGCACGCGCTGTGGTATCTCGGTGATGAGTATGCCTACCTGAACCCGGCCCTGGGCGGTGGCAGTGACTTTGCCGAATATGCTTTGATTATGGGCGCGGGGGAGGGGTTATATCTCGTACAGGACTTCATCGCCGGGCGCTACGAAAATGACGGGCACTGCGGCCAACAGATCGCAGCCGCGTACCCGGCGCTGACGCAGAGCTACACCCCCTGCGTGGACGTGACCACGACCCGCAACCTGGACAGCGGCACCGTGTTCGCCAGCGCCTACATTGTGAACTACCTCAGCTTTCGCCAGCGCTTCCCGCAAACGCAGGTCTATTTCGCCAATGTGACCCCCGTTTATGTGGGCGAGATTCATGGCGTGACGTACCTGGAAATTTACGCGACAGACGCCATCCGGCAGGCGGCACAGGCCACAGCAGCGGACTAGCCGCCCCCGCCAAACTGGAACAGCAGCACCATTACAAAGATGACCGCGCCCCCTGCAAAGATCACCGGGGCGTAGCCCACACTACCCCGGTAGCTGTAGTCGTTGAAGAACAGGTCCAGGTCGTCCTGGTCGTTGATGTCGAATTGGTTACTGGGGGTGTGGACGCGGGCCGTGATGCGTTTGCGCTCTATTGTTACATTGACCGAGCCGCGCACGGCAATCCAGGTTGTTGCCAAAATCAAGCCCACCAGCGGGATGAGGGCCAGCGGCACAGCGATAATGCCCGGAGCGCCCCGCTTTTTGGTGATACGTGTGGCGTCTGGGGTTTGTGATTCAATCTGCCAGCCGTGCTGCCGCACCTGATTGACGACTTCTGTGTATGTAATGTGTCCGAATCCAGTCATTCGCATCTCTTCCAGTTCTTGAACAACCCAAAGCCAACCCCTACATTTTAAGTGTATTATTGTACGGTTGGCATGGCAAAAATACGACGGCTACTCATGATTGCGAGTGTACGGCATTGGCTAATGACGAACGCAATATTACGAACGCGCCTGTGGGCGGGGGCTGCACTGCTGCTATTGACGGCGGCAGCGGTGTGTTTTGCGCCCGCATGGCGTGATAGCGGCGCTGCGGGGTTGTGGGTGCCCGCAGTGGTATTGGCATCCACTGGCATGGCGATAACAGGGTGGCGGGTGCGGCTGTGTTCTGTGAACAGGCCAGCCCTACCACCGGAGCCGATTCGCGCTGTGCCTGCGGGTTGGCACCTGCCCTGGCCCGACCGGGTGCTTATTCTGGTGGGGTTGGTCACATTGGCAGCGGCTGTGGGGTTGCCTTACTGGCGCACCCCACCAGAACGGGTGCAGGTGCTGCTGCTGCTGCTGGGGTTACTCAGCGTCATGAGCGGTGCGGCGGGCTTACGTTTGGGGCACCTGAGCGCGTGGGCGCGTGGGGTGGGGCGGCTGCCCTGGGCAGAGGCGGTGATGTTAGCAGGGGTGTTCGTGCTGGCGCTGGCGGTGCGCTTGTGGCAGCTTGAAAGCGGCCTGCGGGTGCTGGTGGACGAAAGCTGGACGATTGGCCCAGTGGTGCGAATGTGGGAATACGACTACCCCCTGCTGCGGCAAATCAGCCGGGTGACCTATCCTTATCCATTGGTGTACCCCTATATGCAGCAGGTGGGCAGCGCGATATTTGGCTACAGCCTGTACACCCTGCGCCTGCCGAACGCGGTCTATGGGGCGCTAAGTGTGTTTGCCATCTATTGGCTGGCTGGCCTGCTTTATCCGGGCAGGCGTCATCTGCCCGTGATGGCAGCCCTGGCGTTGGCTGTGCTGCCCTTCCACATGCACTTTTCCCGCATTGGCATTATTAACCTGTACGACCCGACACTGGCCGCGCTGGCCTTCGCGTTTGTGATTCGTGGTGTGCGGTTGGGGTTGCGCCGAGATTGGGCGCTGGCCGGGGTGATGCTGGGGCTAACAACATACCTGTATGAAGGCGGGCGGCTGCTGCATGTGCCGATGGTGCTGCTGTGGTTGGCCGTGCTGCTGGTGGCAGGGCAGGCGAGTTGGCGGGTGGCGCTGCGTGGCAGTGCCTGGGCGCTGCTGGTGACGGGGATACTGTGTGCGCCGTTGGCGGCAACGTGGGCACTGGACGGTGATCCGTTGTTTGGGCGGTTGGCCAACCAGAACGTACTCCAACGGCCTGTTGAGGCGGGCAATAGACTGCTGCCTGTGGATGAGCCGCGCCTTGTGGGGCGCAACCTGATGAACTCGTTCGCGTTGTACGTGACCCAACCGGATGAATGGGCCTTTTATGGGGGCGGCCAGCCAATTTTGCCGCTGGTGGTGCAGCCGTTCTTCTTGATGGGATTGGCCGCCGCGCTGGTGCCGCGCCCTGGCTGGTCGGTTGGGGTGCTGCCGGGGCTGTGGGTGTTGGTGACAGTCGTGCTGCTGGGTGTTTTCATCTGGAACCCGCTGCACGCGGCGCGGCACACAGTGGTGATGGTCGCTATGGCGCTGCTGGTAGCGCTCGGCGTGTGGTGGGCAGGTCATCTGTTAGGGGACACACGCGGTTGGCTGACCGGGGCCTTGTTGATTGCGGTCAGTGCTGGCCAGGTGGCGTATTACTTTGGGGCGCATCTGCCACACGTTAACCGTGATGCCCGTGAAATCCGTGCCTATGCTGACCCCGACGACGCCATCTTGCGGGCTGCTGACCTGCCCCCGAACACCCGCGTGTATCTGATTACGGAAACAGTTAACTTCCCGGACGGGCACCCCCGCCGTTTGCTGGACTATGTGACACGCGGTGACGGGCCACTCCTGTTTTTGCGGGCGCAATCCGACGACACGTATACAGAGACGCTGTTTACCCAGCCTGCACCGGGGTACAACCACGCCTACTTCATTGAAAGTACCAACAAACCCCTCATTGACGCACTGCTCGCCGCGCAGCCAGATGTGCGGCCCAGCTTTAGCCCCGACCCGCGTGTGCCGCTTCATCTGCAATTTGCGTTGTTTTATCTGCCAGCAGAGGATATATCCCTGGGCGGCGGTTGACGGTACGACGACAAACCGTCATGGGCGCTTGTTTTCTAACGAAGTGGGCCTCGCCTTTACGGTTCACAAGGGGTTTTAGGGGCAACGGCTGCGTTGTCTGCCGTAGAGAATTACGGCAAGGTGAATAGATATGTGGGAGAAAGGGCAGGGGGATAGAGGGGGAAAATTGCGCGTCCACGCTGTTCTGTGGTCGTACCCTGGCTGGCGGCCTTTGGCCTTTAATGGAACTTAAAACACAGGCACGCCTACTTCGATTATACTGTACCCAAAGGGATCGAGGGGAACGCTCTGCACGCTGATATGTTCCAGAGGGCTGCACCTTGAACCAATACACCTATGAATCGTTAATCTCCGCTTTTATTGAGAGCCGCAAAAAGCAAATTCACCCGGACTTCAACACGTATTACCTCAACCTGTTGGATGTGTTAGAAGTGGCCTTAGCCGTCCCCCTGACGGAGAAGCGCGTGTTTTCGCCAGATGGCCCCCGGCAGGCACAGTCTTTGTGGCACATGTTTGCAGATGCGGTGGATGCTTACCTGGGCGTGCATACCCCCTGGGATACATTCCTTTCCAATGGGGCGATGATGCACCGCCTGCCCAGCTATGGGGCAGACGGCCAGCAGGTGTTTGCCTACGCCTACCACATTTCGGGGATTGCCAAGCAGTTCCAGCAGGTTCACCTGGATTTGATTTATCATCTGTTCAAGATGATGCACGGCAAGGTTGATGCAGTGGTGACCTCAGCAGATTTGCAGCGCCTGGGTTTTGATGACAGCAACGAACCCCGCGCCGAGGACTATGCCAAAGAGGCTTAGCCCAGGCGGGGCAGCATCCAAACACAATTCTTACGCCAGTGCCCGGATGAGGGTTTGCGCCCCCGCACCTGCTGAACCATACTGAACCCTATAGGCAAGTATGATTCAGGATTCAGCAGGATTGTTATGTTGGAGCATTCCAGGCTAACCCGGCTGCCGCTGGTATCGCTGCGGCACTGGCACACGTTACAGGCTGAGGCCGTCCGCCATCCGATTGTGACGGTGCTACACAATGGCCAGCAAATTCATGCCCAAAAGGGCTGGGAACATCGTGTACGGGGGTGGTTTGTAATAGATGACCCGCCTCCTGGCACGTCTATCGTGCGGGACTACCGTGGTGGGGCGCGTTCGGTTTGGGCGGGTGTGTTCGATTTTATCTTCCAGCAGCTTCCAATTTTGCTCATTGCAGTGTGGTTTGGCCTGATGGCCGGGCCATTTTTGCTGCCGTTTTTGGGGCTTGCGCTGATATTGGGCTTCACGTTTGTGGGTGGGACGACCAGTTCTGCCGGGTTGTTCCTCCAGTTGGAAGTAGAAGGGGATCGCTTTGACCTGCTGGCCCTGACGCCAGGGGGCGCAGCCGGGGTGTTTGGGGCGGTTGCTGCTACCTACGCCCGCCGGACGCCCCCACGCTCGGTGCGGCGGCTGCGCTGGCCAGGGCGCGTTGCGGCTGCCCTGGTTGGCGGAACGCTTCTGACTATTGTCGTTTGGGGGAGCCTGTTCACGCCGCCCGTTTTTTTGGGGTACTTGCTGGCGGTGACCGAGGATGGCGGGCCGGGGAGTGCCTACGTTCAGTTGCAGGCTCTCATTAACAGTCTGCATGGTGGGGCACATCATGTGGGCGTGCTGGGGCCGCTGGTGCAGCTTGGGCTGCTGTATGGCCTGCTCAATTTGCCACTGGTGCTCATTGTGCTGGCGCTCATTCTGGTGGACTTCGCGCAGTCGATGGCCATTGGGCATATGCTGGCAACACTCGCGTGGACGTATGTGCGGCAGCGTAATGTCGTGCAGGCACTCGCCGGGATGTTCATGGTAGCGCAGCGCATGGGTATGGCAGTCCTGGTGGCGCTGTTGGGCGGGCCGCTGGCGCGGCGCATCGTGGAAGAAGCGACCCCACTCCCCAACATGCTGCCCTACTATGCGGTGATGCTGGTGGTGTTGGTGGTGGTTTTCACCATGAACGAAGGGACGGCCCGCCTGCTTGATGGGTGGCTGCGCCGCCGCGTGGACTAATCCGCTAAATACAACGGGCGCGCCTGCTGGTACGAGTACGGAACAGCGTGGCGGCCCCCTTTAGCCCTCACCCTAATCCCCTAGCCCCATCCCCCAAAATGGGGGAAGGGGAACACCGGCGAAGCGGTCGGGGTGGGGGGCAAGCTGAGTCTTTACTGAGGGCCAGCAAACTGCGCGTTTACGCCACATTGCAATGTTACACGCCTGTTAACGGCGAGCGATTTTACCGAGATCATTGATGACATGCGTGGCGTGGGTTTTGGCGTCGTTCTTCTCGATGACGGTATAAATCTGTTCAATCAGCTTTTCTGGCGGGACGCCTGCGGCTTCACACAGGCCGATGACAGTGACGATCACGTCGGCGGCTTCTTCGGCCACATGATTGACATCGTGGTCGTCGTGGGCGGCTTCGATGAACTCGTCTACTTCTTCCTGAAACACCAGCGTGGACGCTTCGAGCTGTGGGGTAACACCGAAGCGAGCATAAAATGATAACGTGGAGCGAATCAAATCTCGCAGCGGGTCTGATTGAATTTTGTACATGCCAACAGCACTCCCTATACTTTAGATTACATTAAGGCAACTTTTCAGGGTGGCATACCCACATAATCATATTGCCTAACCCTGTAATTTCAAAGGCGTACCTATCGTACTCTTAGCTGATTAACAGATGGGTGTGTGCCCCCCCGGTGAAAACAATCGAAACAGGCCTCCCTATTGTACCGTTTTGCATGATGCCCCATGAATTGACCCGCACAGACTGCGACCTGTACACGCCCGCGCCCATCGACCATACTTGCTGCGTGAACAACCACCACAAAGAGGAACGCGACCATGTGTGTATTCTGTGCAGCCGTGCCCGCAACGGTAGCCCTGGGTGCTGCCGCCAAAGCCAAACAGCAGCAGTCCGCCAACCCACAAACAGACGCGAAGCCGCTCCCCCACTGGATGCTGGCCCTGCCTGCTGAGCGTGTGGCGGCAGTGGTCATCGTCGGGTTAATGGCCGGGTCTGCGATGTATCACACACGCATCAGCCCGGTTTAAGGCGCTGTTGGCAGCCCGCCACACCGGGACGGCGTAAATCCCAAAACTTTTTCACAAAAGTTTGCACTCTCACACCTCTGCAACCCTGAAAACCCCTGTAAGGCGTGTATAATATTCAGGAATGCGTTTTGATAGAGGTAGAGGTGTTTGACGATGCACCCAACACCCCAGGAAACAAACGGCTCCTCCAATGGTGTCTTGCAAGACCTGGCTAACCTGAAAAACCAGACGCGGATTGTTGCTGACAGCCTGCGTACACAAGATGAAGCGCTGCGCCAGCGCGGGCTGCGCCTGCCGCCTGGCGTCACAGATAAGCTCAGTGAGTTAATTAAAGACATCGCCGGTGTTGAATCCAGTGTGGCGAGCGATAGCATTGAGTTGGGGCAGCTCCGCTCCCTGGCGGCCACAGGCGCGATGATTAATTCCACGCTGGACCTGGACAACCTGCTCACACGGGCGATGGATGAGGTGATTTTGCTGGCCGGGGCCGAACGCGGCTTCATCATCCTGGCCAATGAGAACAGCGGCGACCTGGAATTCCGCATCCGGCGGGACGAAACCCAACGGCCCACCACGTCCGATACACCGCAAATCAGCATGACCATCGTCAATGACGTGATGGCCAGCCAGAAGCCCCTGCTGGCCGACAACGCCTACAAAGACCCGCGCATCCAGGACAACCTGAGTGTGGCGCAGTTTGTGCTGCGCTCCGTGATTTGTGTGCCGCTTTACCAGCGCGGCAAAACGATTGGTGTCGTCTACGTCGATAACCGCCTGCGGGCCGGGGTGTTCACCGAGCGCGAGTTGAACCTGCTTACCGCGTTTGCCAACCAGGCGGCAGTCGCCATCGAAAACGCCCGCCTGTTCACGCGCATTCAAACCTCACTGACTGAAATCACTGAGATGAAAGACGTGATCGACAATGTGTTCGCGTCTGTTGGGAGTGGGATTATCACCACCAATGCCAGCGACCTCGTGATTACGTTCAACCGCACCGCAGAAAAGCTGTTCGGTTGGCACTCAGATGAGGCGGTGGGTAAGCCGCTGCTGGACGTGCTGCCGCGTATTGACGACGCCGACATCGAAAGCCAGATGCGCGACGTGCTGGAACAGGAAGTCAGCGGTGAGTTCCAGGCGATAGTAACACTGCCCCAGCAAGACTACCCCGCCACGCTCAAGTTTAAGTTTAGCCCGCTAAAAGATGAAAATGACGTGACGCAGGGTGTGACGGTGGTGGTAGACGACCTCACCGAGCAAAACGAGCGCGAGGCGCTCATCAACGTGCTGGAAAACTACCTGCCGCCGGGGCTGCTGCCGCGCATCCACGAAATCGCGCAGATTGGCCTGGGCGGTGAGCGGCGCGAGGTGACCTGCATGTTTGCCGAGTCGCGCCCGTACAACAGCTTTGACCCGGAAATTGCCCCGCAAGACCTGATGGCGACCCTTAACCGTTACCTGACGGTGGGGGCACAGGCGGTGCAGCTTCATGATGGCGTGATTGACAAGTACATGGGCAGCGAGATTATGGTGCTGTTCAACACGCAGTTGAACCCTCAACCCGATCATACGCTGCGGGCCATTGATGCGGCGCTGGATATGCGCGATGCGTTTGTAGCCTTCTACAAAGAGATTGGCATTGACCCCGACCTGCACTGGTACCGGATTGGTATTAACAGCGGCATTGCCACGCTGGGCAACGTGGGCAGTGTGCGTCGGCGTAACTTCACGGCGATTGGTGACACCATCAACCTGTCTAAGCGCCTGCAAGAAAACGCAACCGCCGGGCAGATCATCATCAGCGAGGCCACGCTGTTGCAGGCCAGGGCTGCTGCCGGTGCCCACGACATCCCCGGTGTGCGCCTGGAAGAACGCGACCCGATCAAGGTCAAGGGCCGCGAACAGTACACCCGCATCTTTGAAATCTTTAGGGACGACACATGAGCGATCAAAACCCAGCACCACAACAGCCGCAGGACGTAAGCAAGCAGATTCGCCACCTGGGGCAAGCCGTCAAGGATTTGCTGGACCTGGTTCACAAACAGCAGGATGTGCTGCGCCAGCGTGGGCTGACCCTGCCGTCGGATACGCTGACTAACCTTAAACAGTTGAAGACCAGCATTGATAAGATGACCCAGGGCTTTAGCGGGATGCAAATAGAGCTAACGCAGTTACGCGCCCTGGCCGATACCACCGCGTTGATTACCTCCACGTTGGATGTAGACGAGGTGCTCAATCAGGTCATGGACACCGTGATCCGCCTGACGGGGGCTGAGCGCGGTTACATCATGCTCAAGAACAAAGAAACGGGCGAGCTGGAGTTCCGGGTGGCGCGGGGCATGGCGCAAGAGCAAATCGACAACAAAGAGTTCATCGTCAGCCGCACCGTGATTAACAAGGTAGCCGAATCGGGCCAGCCTGTGCTGACGGACAATGCCAGCCAGGACGAGCGCTTCCAGGGAAAAGAAAGCATTGTGGGCTTTGCCCTACGCAGCATCATAGGCGTGCCGTTGAAATCTCGTGATGAAGTGATGGGCGTGGTTTACTGCGATAACCGCATCCTGGCGGGGCTGTTCCGCCAGCACGAGATGAACCTGCTCACCGCGTTTGCCGATCAGGCTGCTGTTGCGATTGATAACGCCCGCCTGTTCAGTGATGCCCGCGCCCAACTGCAAGCGGTAACCAGCATCCGCGACCTGATGGAAAACATCTTCTCGTCGGTGGCCAGCGGCATTATGACGCTGAGTAAAGACGGCACCGTGACCACGCTTAACGCCCCTGGCGTCAAGATTATGGAGCGCCAGCGCAGCGAAATCCTGGGGCACAAGCTGGCCGACCTCATCCCCGGCTATAAGGATGAACTGACGGCGGCCCTCACGAAAGTGCTGGAAAACCGTGACCAGCAGCTTGTGGAAATGCAGCCTGAGATCAGCGGGCACGGCCTACGTGATTGGAATTTGATTCTTAGCCCATTGCATGATATGCGGACGGGGGATGTGCAGGGGGTGGCGTGCGTGCTGGACGACCTGACAGACATCAAGGCCCGCGAGGCGCAGTTGAACCAGGTGCGGAAGGTCGTACCGATGGGCAATATTGAGAGCATCCGGCCAGAGCAGATTTTGGAGATGAAAACCGAAGTGCGCGAGATCACGGCTATGTTTTGTGATGTGCGCGGCTTTACCAACTTTAGCGAAAAGCTGGAACCGGAAGACCTGATGCGCGTGATTAACCACTATCTATCGCTGGCGTCAGACGCGGTGAACTTCTATGAGGGCATTGTGGACAAATACATGGGGGATGCGGTAACCGGGCTGTTCAACACGCAGTTGAACCCACAGGAAGACCATGCCGCCCGCTGTGTGCGGGCCGCACTCAACATAGTGTATGACCTTAAAGCGCAGCACGAGGTGATGCCAGAGGACCAGCGCCTGTTCTACGGCACCGGGATTCACACCGGGCCAGCGGTGTTGGGCAATGTGGGTGGCGCGGGCCGCCTGGAGTTCTCGGCATTGGGTGAGGCGATGGAAGTGTGCAAGGTGCTGCAAGAAAACGCCGGTAAGGGCGAAATCATCATCTCTGAACAAACTTATGCCTACGTCAAGGACATGTTCGAGTGCGAAGCCTTCATCCCAGAGAAGACGAAGGGCTTTGAGATTGCGCGGGCGTTCAGGGTGTTGGGGCGCAAAAAGGGCCGCATGACCGGCCCGCTGGTGCTGGACCCTGAACTGATGGCCCTGCTGGAAGATCAGGAACCCTCTTAGATTGCGAGCCGGCGCAGCGCCTGCCGCGTCGAACAGAAAACCGGGCGCGGGTGTGCCGTGCCCTTCCCCTGGCTTTGCCACAGCCGCCCCCACGCCGGTTGTGCTACACTACGTTTCGCATTTGCAAGCAACCTGAAACACAGAGGAAACAAACCATGATTCGTCGCTTCATCATCCTGGCGCTGTTGTTGAGCCTTACCGCCGCCGTCACCGCGCAAGACACAACCCTGGCCCAAGTTGACCTGCTCACGGTAGACGTACTTAGCCAGCGCCCCCACGCCACAGATGCGTTTACCCAGGGCTTGCTGCTGCACGACGGCCTGCTGTACGAATCCACCGGGCGCTATGGCGAATCCACTGTGCGGGCAGTAGACCCGGAAACAGGCGAGGTCATCCGTCGTTACAACATGCCCGCCCCGTACTTTGCCGAGGGGTTGGCCCTGGTTGGGGATGAACTGTACCAGTTGACGTGGCGTGAGGGCACCGCATTTGTTTACAGCCTGGAAGCAGGCGCAGATGAAGGCACCTTCCAGCCCGACCGGGTATTTATGTATGGTGAGCGCGAGGGCTGGGGCCTGTGCTACGATGGCCAGTTTCTCTATCACAGTGATGGCAGCAACACGATAGTCGTTCGCAACCCAGAAACGTTTACGGAGTTGGGTGGCTTTCAGGTAACGCTGTACGGCGCGTTTGTCGATCAGTTAAACGAGCTGGAATGTGTGGGCGATGACATCTACGCCAATGTGTGGCAAAGCGACACCATCTTGCGGATTGATAAGGCCACAGGGGCCGTTAATGGCGTGATTGATGCGTCGGGCTTACTCCCACTTGAACAGCGCAGCGGCCTGAGCGGCGGCGCTGTCCTCAATGGCATTGCCTACGATGAGGCCAACGACGTGTTCCTGATTACGGGCAAGCTGTGGCCGTCACTGTTTGAGGTGCGGTTCGTGCCTGTGGTCGGTTAGGCTTTCGCCGTTTGGTCGCCGGGGGTGTCTTCTGGAGCAAAGCCGTGCTGGCCCAGCAGCGGCACAAAGCGTACCCGCGTCATGCGTTCGATGCTCCAGGTGTCGCCGTCCCGCGTGACGCGCTCCAGGTGCTGTTCGTCCCGGTTACCGATGGGCAATATGAGCTTGCCGCCGTCGGGGGACAACTGCTGCCGGAGCGGTTCTGGCAGGGCGGGGGCCGCCGCCGTCACGATGATGGCATCATAGGGGGCCATGTCTGGCAAGCCCTGGGTGCCGTCGCCAATGTGGATTTCGATGTTGTCGTAGCCCAGCTTGGCCAGCTTGTCCCCGGCGCGGCCTGCCAGCAGCGGGTGCCGCTCAATGCTGACCACACTCTCAACCAGTTCACACAGCACGGCAGCCTGATAGCCGCTGCCCGTGCCGATTTCCAGCACGCGCTCGTGCCCTTGCAGGCCCAGCATTTGCGTCATAAGGGCAACGATAAACGGCTGCGAGATGGTTTGCTTGTTGCCAATCGGCAGCGCCCCATCCCGGTAGGCCACTTCTCGCACGCGGCGGGGTAAAAAGATGTGGCGCGGCACCCGGCGCATGGCCTCCAGCACGCGGCTGTCGTGGATGCCCCGTGGGACTAACTGCTGCTGGATCATGGTTTCGCGCTGCTGTCGAAAATTTTCACTCATGGGTCGTATCCGTTAACGGTTCTGGCGTTTGTATGGTACACACACCCTACGCGGCGGCAGTAAAGCGGGTTGCGGCACTTTACCATCTGTTTACACCTGCCAAATTTTATGTTGTCAGTATACACCCATGTCATAGATTGTGAAAATCGGCGGCGGGTATTCATGGTTACAGTTATGTTATAGCAGTTAACTTATTGTGAACGTAACTGCTTAGCCCTTCGGGCGGGGACACTACCCCACCCTGGCGGCGGCCCGTGTGGGGTGAGGGCGGGTGCGCTACCGTAAGGCTCGTTTACGTCACCCCATCACCCCTGGGTCGTTACGTCACGTTGAGTTCTTTCAGTAGCGGCCTGCCACACCCGCCAGCTTGCACTTACTTCATGCCCGTCGTGGCGATACCCGTTGTGATGTAACGCTGCAAAAAGCCAAACACAATCGTAATCGGCAGCAGCGTCAAAACGGTCATCGCCAGGATAAGGTGAAAGTCAATCGTATTTTCACCCCGGAACGCATTCAAGCCAATTTGCAGCGTAAAGTTCTCGCTAGACTGCAACACGATGAGCGGCCACAGAAAGTCGTTCCAGCGCCACATCACACTGAAGATGGTCAGAACTGCCAGCGCGGGGGCCGCCAGCGGCATCACCACCTGAGCGTAAATGCGCCATTCGCTCGCGCCGTCAATGCGAGCGGCATCAATAAGTTCGTCAGGGATGGTGAGCATGTACTGCCGCAGCAAAAACACGCCCGTCGGGGTGGCCGCGCCCGGCACAATGACTCCCAAAAGATTGTCGTACCACCCCACAGACTGTATGACCAGAAATGCAGGCACCAGAATCACGCTCAACGGCACCATCAGCGTGCTAATCATAATCAGGAAGAACAGGTTGCGGCCTTCGTATTTGTACTTACTCAGTGAAAATGCCGCCATACTGTTGACGAGCAGCGTGAGGGCCGTTGCGCTGACGGTCACCACGACACTGTTGCGTAGGTACGTGCCAAACTGGAAGCTCCGAATGCCCTCGGTGTAATTCTCAAATGAGAAGTAAACCTCCTCAAGTTCCGTCAGGCTGTTGCGGGCGAACTGCATCGGCTCCAGCGTCGGGTTTTCGGGGTCAATCAACTGGTAAATGATGCCTGTGCGCTCCACCTGGGCCATCACCTGGGTCGTGCCATCGTCCAGGGTCACCTCCCACAAAACCAGTGGCTCATCGTACCCTGCGACCTCCGCTGTTTGTTGGCGATAGGGCAGAAGGCGGGGCGGGAAAGTACTCAAGTCGCTAGCCGGTTTAAACGAAGACATCACCAGCCAGATCACCGGCCCAAACATGATAAACGTCCCCAGCAGCAGATAGGCGTAGGTGAGGACATCTGTGGTAGACATGTGGTTGCGGCCCTGGGTGCGCGTTAAGAACGTGATGACTTGACTCATTCTAAAGCTCCCCTTGCCGTGACCGCAGTGTAATCTGGAATATCGTTAACACAATCAAGGCGCTCGCCATGACCAGAGACGCCGCTGCCGCCATCCCCGGAATGTTGTTGGTACCAAAGCCCTTATCGTAGATGTATTGCACAATGAACAGGGTCGCCGTGCCCGGCCCCCCGTCGGTGAACGCAAACACGATGTCAAACACCTGCACAGCCCGAATCAACGACAGCACAAGCACCACCAGCATTGTCGGCATCAGCAGGGGCAGCGTAACCGACCGGAATTTGCTCCAGGCACTCGCCCCATCAATAGACGCCGCTTCGTACAGGTCAGCGGGGATAGCCTGCAAACCGGCCAGCAAAATCAGGGTATAGAACCCCATCTGTGACCACACACTGATAAATACAACCCATGTGCGCGGCAAGATAGCGCTGTTGGTAAAATCGGAAATGAAATCAATGCGCGCAACGCCGAAGTTACCCAGGAACGCATTTAAGATGCCGTTTTCCGTCAAAATCCAGCGCCACATCAACGCGACCACAATGGGCGACAACAACACCGGATAGAAAAATACACTCCTGAAGAAACCACGCCCGACCAAGTTGCGGTTCAATGCCAGTGCCGTCATCAGCGACACAAGCACCATAGCAGTCACCTGGGTGGTTACAAACCAGAATGTGTTGCCCACCGCACGGATGAAACGATCTTCCTGGCAGGTCGTGTAGTTGAGCAAGTTCTCACAGTTGAAAAGCTGCTCCACATTGCGGGTGCCCACTGCCGGGCGCTGGTTCAAATAGATGGATGTTCCCCCCGTGAACGCATACCCAAAGTTGAGCAGCATGGGCAGCAAAATGAAGATGCCGAAAATCAAGAGGTTCGGCACCACAAATAGATAGGCCATCCCCTTGATGCCAATCACACGCTGAATGCCAGAAAAAACCGTGTCCAGGGCACCGATGAACTTGTAATAAATATCTTCAAAAATACCCCGTCCAGGGTCAACGGGGCGGCTGTTTTCAGGGTCTTTTGAGATGTTCGATGTTGTTTGCATAGTAAGGCTTTCAATTTAGCCAACGGCAATTTTAGAAGGTTGGCCAATCCTGACGCGCCGTCGTGCTTTGGCAATGCGGCAACCTGAGGGTAAGGATACACATACATGCCAGCGGTGTAATGTTTGATTTGGGCAGAACAACAGGAGTGGCGCAGTCATGTAGGGGAAGCGTGCCGCAGCACGCTTTCCCCCGGTAAGGCTATCGTTTTACTCGGATGCGGCGGCAATCGCCCCGTTGATGTCCTGCTGCATACCCGCGAGGGCTTCTTCCAGGGTTAGCTCACCCACCAGGTACTGGCTGATGCGATCCGCAGAGTTGCGATAGTACGCAAACGCGAACGGATGCACGTTCAAGCCCGCAGCCTGGTCTTGCAGCTTCGGTACCTCAAGGGCGAACACCCCCAACGCGCCAATAACAGCCGGGTCTTCCGACTGATATTCCACACCCGCGCTAGCGACAACGCTGTTAGCGGAAAGGGTGTTGGTGCGTGCAGCGAACTCAGCAGCAACATCTTCGCTGATGAGATACGCCATCACCTGAGCCACCTCTTCGGGGTGTTCGGTTTGGGCAAACGCTGCAACAGCCGCGCCACCCGCAACACCCGTGCTGCCGCCTTCACCCTGCGGGTTCGGTACAACGATCCAGTCGAAGCTGTCGCCAATGTTTTCGGAGAAGTTGCCGATTTGCCAGCTACCGCTCATGTACATCACCAACTCACCCGCCGTAAAGAACGAGTCTGCGGCGACCGCGCCACCCCCCGTGCCCAACCACACTTCCGAAGGCGTCACGCCATCAACGTGCCACTGGTTGAGCAGCTCAACCATGTTGCGGTAGCCGGGTGTGTCTACCGTAAACTCGCCCTCATCGTTGATGAGGGTGGCCCCCATCGACATTGCCGGACCAGCAAGGCGGTGGCCGGTGCGGTCAATCGCCACAGCGTAAACGGTGGCATCATCTGTACTCAGGGCTTCTTGCACGGCGGTGGTGGCTTCCGTCCAGTCCATCCAGGTTGCAGTTTCAAAGTTCGGCATCTCAACGCCAGCCAGTTCAAACAGCGTCTGGTTCACATATGGCCCGGTCACGGTAAACGCATCCGGGAAGCCCCCCAGCCCGGCACCGTCGTTCGTCATCGCAGCCAAAACCGGTGCCGGGTAGCTTTCGGCCCAGTAGGCAGCGGTTTCTTCATCAAGATACTCGCTGGCATCCAGGTATTCCCCCTCAAAAACGCCAAAGTTGGTGATGCGGGCGATGTCTGGTGCTTCGCCAGCTTCAACCTGAACCGGAAGCTGCTCGTCAATGTTGGTGTAGGGGACAATGTCAACCGTGACAGCGATGCCCGTTTCTTCGGTGTAGGTTGCTAGCAGGTCGGTATAAACGTCACATTCGTTACCGTCCTGGTAACAGCGGAAGGTGATTTCGACATCTTGTGCGGCGGCAAAGCTGCCGAAAAGCAGTGCGCCTGCCAGTACAATAGCAAAAGCCTGGAATGTTTTTTTCATTATTAACCTCTTTAGATGCAATCTAGGGATATACATAAATATACTGCGAAAGCGACAATTGGCGTGCGAACACATCCTTTCATTCACATGGGCATTTGTTGTTTACACCAATCGGCTTTTTTACCAGATTGATGGCGACAAACTAGGTCAAAGTTTCCCCAATGGCGCGGGTTGAGTCGCGCACAATCAATTTGCCTGTGAAGATCATCTGCGATGTTTGGATATAGGGAAAGCGAATTTGTTCCAGCAACATCTTCACAGCCCACTCACCTTCTTTGAAGTGATTGTATGAAATAGATGTTAGCGCTGGAAGGTGGTTTTGTGCAAATTCCGTGTCGTCAAACGATGCAACCGACACATCTTCTGGAATCGACTTGCCGTGGTCGCGCAAGACGACTAAGCCTTCAGTGGCGTAGGTGTCATTCACGAAAATGATTGCCGTAACGCCGGGTACGCGCCCCAAGATGTGACGCACAGCATCGTCCCCGTTGCCCAGGCAAAAGACCGTATTGGCAGCCAATTCCGCATCCTTTAGCGCCTGCTGGTAGCCGCGCAGGCGTGTGTGGGTGAAGTCGTACTGCTCCCCACCACCGGCAAAAGCGATGGCACGGTGGCCCAGGTTCAGCAGGTGTTGGGTAAGCTGATAGGCGTACCGCGCCTCGTCACGCTCAATGCCAGAATATTGAAACTTGATGGCCTCACGGCCCAGGACAACACACGGAATATCGCTTGCCACCGCTTTTTCAACCAATGGCTCATAGCGTTGAGCGCCAAAAACCAGCACCCCATCTGGGCGTAAATACTCATCAGTCAAGTACAAATGAGACACATCCTGCGGCGAAGACGCTGGTTCGTTGGGTACCAGGCGCAACTGAATGTCGTGACGCCTGGCCGCGCTTTGAATTCCTTGAAGAACCTGGCTGAAAACGTAGCTCGATTGCAAAACACGGGGATGCAGCACCATAATCGAAAGCGATTGTGGACCCGTGCCCACTGCAACGCCACCCGGCGCAGGCATCGGGGCACCGCTGCCAACATGAGCCGCCTCAAGTTCGTTGACGGCGGCCAGTACCGTCTGGCGCATTTCATCAGAGACGCCGGGTTTGTCGTTTAACACAAGCGACACCGTACTCTTGGAAACCCCGGCAAATTCAGCAATTTCGCGGATGGTTGTCATGGTTTGTTCAAAAAATGTGAGCGATGCACTGGACAAAATATAACGGGTTATGCTTTAATAGTCAAGCGAACGAACGAACTTCGAACGTGTTCGTTCGAGGATGTTTTTAACAGAACTTTCGGAGCCTTTATGCCAATCCCACCCGATGATTTTAAAAATGTGCTGCGTCACTTCCCTGCGGGGGTTACTGCCGTTACCGTCAAAGCTGGCGATGAAACGCACGGCCTGACGGTATCTGCTTTTGCGTCGGTTTCCCCGTCACCGCCCCTCATCCTCGTTTGTATTGACCATCGCGGGCGTGCCCACACCCTGTTTGAGCGCAGCGATGCGGTGTTCGCTGTGAACATTTTGCGTGAAGGGCAGGAAGATGTGTCCAATCACTTTGCCTTCGCTGATGAAGATCGCTTTGCAGTGGGCAACTGGACAACGGCCCAAACAGGGGCACCTGTCTTAGCTGATGCGCTGGCATGGCTTGACTGCACGGTATACAGCCGTCATACGGCTGGCACGCACACCATCTACATTGGCGAGGTTCAGGCCAGCAGCGTTGTCGCCCCAGATGAAGCCCCGCTCGTCTACTGGAACCGTTCCTATCGCGGCATCATCGAACCCGTCACTGAGACTAAATAGAGCGTTTATAATCCTTAGATGGAGTAACCTACCATGATCGACATTCGTTCCCCTCACCTGACTGGTGCAGAGGTGTCCTGGTTTGCCCCGTTGTGCAGCGATGACTACCGTTACCTGGGCGTGCCAGATAATGCTCTCAAAAGCACATTCGCGCACACCTCAAACATCCTGCTAACGGCAGAGAAGAACGGCTTCCGCAACATCCTGTGCCCCAATTCCTATCAGGTTGGCCAAGACACCATGAGCTTTGCCGCAGGCGTCGCCCCGCAAACGTCCAACATCAACCTGCTGGTGGCCGTGCGCTGTGGTGAATATCACCCGCCTATGCTGGCCCGTTACATCGCCTCCCTCGATCATATGCTCCAGGGGCGTCTGACGGTCAATATCATCTCGTCCGACATGCCCGGTGAACAGCGTGACTCCGCTGGGCGCTACCAGCGCTCCCGCGAAGTGATTGAAATCCTCAAGCAAGCCTGGACGCAGGACACCATCGACTACGAAGGCGAGTTCTACAACATTCACATGGATTGGACAGACCCGGTCAAGCCTTACCAGCAAAACGGTGGCCCGCTGCTGTATTTCGGCGGTTACTCGCCGCCCGGTAAAGACCTGTGCGCCGAACACTGCGACGTGTACTTGATGTGGCCGGACACTGAAGCGAACCTGCAAGCTCACATGGAAGACCTGTCTGCACGAGCCGGGGACTATGGCCGCAAGATTGACTTTGGCTTGCGCGTGCATATGGTGGTGCGGGAAACCGAAGAAGAGGCACGCGCCTACGCGCAAAGTCTGGTTTCCAGGTTGGACGACGAGGTTGGCGACGCCATCCGCAACCGCGCCCAGGATGCCCGGTCGCTTGGGGTGGCCCTGCAAGCCGAAGCACGAGCCAAATCTGATGATGAGGGCTTTGTGGAACCGCACCTGTGGACTGGCATCGGACGGGCGCGGTCAGGTTGTGGCGCGGCCCTGGTGGGCAATCCCCAGCAAATCCTGGACAAGATTCAGCGCTACATGGATATGGGTATCCGCTCGTTTATCTTTTCTGGCTACCCTCACCTGAATGAGTGCCGGTACTTCGGTGAGTTGGTGATGCCGCATCTTGAAACAATCTCGATGCCAGTCGAACAGGGGCGCATCCCAGATACGCTGCCCGCAACGCCGCTGGGCGTTGGGGAACGCGCTTAACGTATCGGGTGTGCAATAAAACTTGGTGTTGCAAAACAAGACAGAAAGCGACTCATACATGAAAACCTATCAGATTCCCAACACGGATCTGACAACGTCGCGCATAGCCTATGGCACATGGCATCTTGGCGGCAGTTGGGATCATACCCCGCCCTCCGATGAGATCAAGCAGCAGGCTGATGCGCTCATCCATGCGGCAGTTGAACACGGCATCACGTTGATTGACCTGGCCGACATTTACACACGCGGCAAGTCGGACAGGGTCGTGGGCGAGGTCATCAAGAATGACCCATCCCTGCGCGACAAAGTGCTGCTGCAACAAAAAACGGGCATCGTGCTGCCCGACGAACTCTATGATGGCTCTGTGCCGCACTACGACTTCAGCTATCACAACATCACCACCAAGGTGGAAACCAGCCTGAAGCGCCTCAACACGGACTACGTGGACCTGCTGCTGCTGCACCGGCCTGACCCGCTGGTACAGCCAGAAGAAGTGGCCCGCGCCTTTGACGACTTGCAGTCCAGCGGCAAGGTGCGCCACTTCGGTGTGAGCAACCACACCGCCATGCAAATCGACCTGCTAAAGCGGTACGTTGACCAGCCACTGGTCATTAATCAGCTTGAGTTCAACGTACTGCACAACGACCTGGCCAATGACGGCATCGTGGCCAACACCACGTCAGCCCGCTATACCGGTGCCCGCGACACGCTCGACTACTGCCGCGTTAACAATATGCTGGTTCAAGCATGGTCACCGCTGGCGCGTGGGCGAATCTTCTCACCACCAGACGACGCGCCAGGCAACGTGAAAGCCACGGCTGCGCTGCTAAACGACCTGGCTGCGAAGCATAACACCAGCAAAACGGCCATTGCCCTGGCCTGGCTCATGAGGCACCCGGCAGGGGTGCAGCCAATTTTGGGCACCATGAAAGTCGAACGTATTCCAGAAAGTGTAGCTGCTGATGATGTCGAATTATCACGCCTTGAATGGTATCAATTGCTTGCTGCGGCCAATGGTGCCGATGTTCCGTAACGCGGAGGAAATATGTCAATAAATAAGCGGGAAAACCTGGTCGGGCGAGCGATGGCGAACAACCCGCGCTTTGCTTATTTGCCAGATCACGACCGGTACCTGGCCGCCAAAGAGCAACCCAGGTACAAGTTCAACGTCATTGGTACGGGTATCATCGGGCAAGAGCATATCAACATCACATACCTGGAAGGGCGTGCCTGCATTCATGGCGTGTATGACCCCAACCCGCGCAGTGTCGCCGTGGCGCAGGGGTTGCAGGCCCGTTGGGGCGGGCAGGAACTGGTCATTTACGAGTCGTTGGCGGAAGCCTGTAACGACCCGGCGGTTGACGGCCTGATTATCTCCACGCCCAACTACACGCATCTGGATGTAGTCCGGGTTGCGGCGGAATCTGGCAAGCACATTTTGCTGGAAAAGCCGCTGGCCACTAACGTCCAGGATGCCTATACCATCACTCAAATTGCTGAGTCTTACAACGCGGTGTTCCAGATCGGCCTACAGTATCGCTACAAGTCCATCAGCGTAGAGTCGATCTATGAAACGATGGAGCGTCAATCCATCGGGAATGTGCGGCTCATCAGTATGCAAGAGCATCGCATCCCCTTCCTGGATAAAGTAAACCAGTGGAACAAATTCGCCAAATACTCCGGGGACACGCTGGTTGAAAAATGCTGTCACTACTTTGACCTGATGAATCTGTTTGCACAGGCCAGGCCGGTGCGCGTGTTTGGTTCGGGCGGGCAGGCGGTGAACTTCACCGAATTTGAATACGCGGGGGAACGCTCTGACGCGCTAGACAACGCCTTCGTGGTGATTGACTACGCCAACGGCGTGCGGGCCAACTTCAGCCTGTGCATGTTCGCCCCTATGTTCTACGAAGAACTGGTCGTTTGTGGCGACCGGGGGCGGCTGCGGGCCTGGGAACAGACCGACTTTTTGCCAGGGGGGGACCTGCAAAGCAACGTGGAAGTCATGCTGGGGGAGAGTGAAGCGTCCCGGCGGTTGCAACCTGCCTACCCCAAGTGGATTCAGGACAGCGGTCACAATGGGGCAACCTACTATGAGCATGTGTACTTCGTAGACAACATCGAGGGCAAGCTAACCACGACGGCGTCGGCCCGTGAGGGGTTGTGGTCGGTCATTGTGGCCTCAGCCGCACAAGAGTCGATCAAACAGGGCTGCGCCATCGACATTGATGCCTACCTGGGCGAGATGAACATTTCCATTTAAGTGATAGAGGTGTGAGTACACGAGCGCTGAGGTTACATCAGCGCTCTTTTGCGACGTTCCGAAGGGGTTTTGAGAACCATATGTCATGGATCAGAGAGCGATCCCTGTGGTTGGGGATTGTGGTGGTGCTGCTGCTAGGGATGCTGAGCTGGTGGCTGGCGCAGTTTGCACCGCGCATTGGCAGTGTCACGATTGCAATTGTGCTGGGCGTGGTTGCGGGTAACGCCCTGTTCCACAATGAAATCGGTGAACACGGCGGCGCGGTTGCCGAAAAGCACCTTTTGCCCCTCGCTATCGTTTTGCTGGGTGTAGAGCTTCAACTGATGACGCTGTTGGCGCTGGGGCCGCTTGCAGCGATAGTTATCCTGCTTTCAATTTCCACGTCAATTTTCGCTAGCATTCAACTTGGCAAGTTGTTGGGGTTCTCGCCAGAGTTCAGCATGTTAATGGGGGCAGGCAATGGTATCTGCGGCTCGTCGGCAGTCGCTGCCACGAGCATGGCCATCGAAGCGGAAGAAGCCGACACCGGCATTTCAATCAGTGTGGTGAATTTGCTGGGCACACTCGGTATTTTCCTGATTCCTGCCGTCATCCGGTGGCTGTCTCTATCCGACATGCAGGGGGGGCTGCTTGTGGGCGGCACCCTGCAAGCCTTTGGGCAAGTGGTTGCCGCCGGGTTCAGCGTCAATGATGATGTGGGTAACATTGCAACTGTGGTTAAGATGGGCCGCATTTTGATGTTGGGTCCCGTCGTTGTACTGCTTGGCTCTTGGTTGCCATCTCGCGCAGCGGGCGAGGGGAAATCGCGGGCGAATGTGCGCGTGCCCCGCTTCATTTTCGGGTTTTTTCTGCTGAGTGTTATTGCAAGCATTGGGGTTTTGCCACCAGCGCTGATAGAGTGGATCAAGGAAGTGGGCAGGTTCTTGCTAGTTGTTGCAATGGTTGGCATCGGGATGCGAATTCAGCTACGCACCCTGTTCCGTTCCGGGGCACGCGCTCTGTTGTTTGGGGCCATTATTGCCACAATCCAGACGACAGTTACGCTGGTTTGGCTTCTTGCCGTGTAGCTGTTGTGCCCAAGCGCGGGCGTACCCTTGTCCATCGTCACGACCCAGGGGCATTGCACCGAAAGGTGAATAAGTTAGACACCCTAAGCGCATGAGCGGTGACATGCGAACCCAATGTGAGGCCCTACTTTAACAAGGCTTCAAAGCCAAGCCACCGCCTGGAATGCCCCCACCGAAAAAACGCGGACGCCAAAAGCAGTCCCCTTCAAAAAATCTGCTCGACCGGTTACAAAAATATCAGCACGCTGTACATGACGGACTCTTAAATTTCTAACTCGGCTTTTCAGGTTGACCCCGTATAATTGGCTTGCAAGTGGACCCTTCCGCTTGCCACCGAAAAACGTCGTGGAAAGGTTCATTACTTCATCATGCAAGCCCACAAAACCCTTATTACCCAACCCCAACTTCACCAGCGCATTCGCACGCTCGCTGCTGAGATTGACACGGATTACGCCACCAGCACAGACCTCGTTCTTGTATCAGTTTTGCAGGGGGCCAGGCCCTTCTGTGAGGCACTTTCTGCCGCGCTCACGACGCCGCACCGCCTGGGCACCGTTCAGGTGGCGAGCTATAATGTGGGGACGTACCTTAGCGATGGCAATGTGCGCGTGGTGCAGCCACTCAACTGCAACGTGCGCGGTGCAGATGTCATCGTCGTGGAAGACATCATCGACACAGGCTATTCCATGCAGACGGTGCTGGAGCTGCTGCGCGTTGAGCAGCCAGCCAGCATGGCCGTATGTGCGCTGCTGTCGAAGCCGTCGCGCCGTGTGGTAGATGTGCCCATTAACTACCTCGGCTTTGCCATTGACGATCACTTTGTGTTTGGCTACGGCATCGACGTAGACCACAAATACCGCGAACTGGGCTACATCGGCTATTTTGAGTAGCTGTCTTTGTCCGGGTTGCGTAACACGGGCCGTCCGCGTCGGATGACGTAGTGGTCGAAGTCGCGGGCGAGGTATGTATTAGGAAACACCGACCGCGCCTCATCAATCACGTCGCGTTCGCGGTAGCGGCGTGATACATGGTTCAGGATGAGCGTGGTCACACCCGCGTCACGGGCAAAGCGGGCGGTTGCCTTCGCCGTCATGTGGCCGTAACTGCCTTCGCCCAGGCCATCTTCATCTAAAAAGGTGGCCTCCATCACCAGCACATCAGCCCCTTCTACCTCATCGAAGATGTTGTCCGTTCGGCCCACGTCCCCAATGATAACGAGCTTGACGCCGGGTTCGGTTTCGCCCAGCACAGCCTCCGGCTGGATAACACGCCCGTCTGCCAGTGTGACGGCGGTGCCCTTCACCAGTTGGCCGCGCTCTGGCCCAGCAGGGATACCGAGCGCTTCGGCTTTTTCCACTATAAACGGGCGGTGGTCGTGTTCTTTGAACGTAAAAGCGAAGTTGCCCCGGCCCCGGTGCGTGACCGGGAAAGCACGGACGTTGAACTCACGGTGATGGGCAATCCATGTGGGTTCGGTCAGTTCGTTCATGTGGATTTCGATGGGCAGCCGTTCGTAATCCAACACCACGTTGAACAGCAGGCGGCTCACCCGGTCCAGCGTGGGCCTGCCCCCCCAGATGTTCAACTCGTTAATGTCTTCCCAGGTAGCAAACGTAGACACCAACCCGCCCAGGCCCAGAATGTGATCGAGGTGGGCGTGCGTCAACAGGATGTTATCCAGCTTTTTGAAGCCGATGCCGCTTGTCAAAATCTGGCGTTGGGTGCCTTCGCCACAATCCACCAGATAGCGGTATTCCCCGGCGAGGACGGCCAGCGACGACAGCCCACGATGTACTGACGGGGCAGCAGCAGACGTGCCCAGGAAAACGAGTTCAAACATGGTTCCTCACAAAATAGGCTTATGCGGGCCACATGACCCATCAAAAACCCTATTGCACCACAATTTCGCTGATAAACAAGCGTGTACCGCGTGGCTGGCCGCTGTCCAGCACCCCCAAGCGCGTAGACTCGTTCTGTTCATAAGCGCCAGTTGACGCCTGATAGGTGCCAGCGGGCAGGCTTTTTGGCAGGGGGATGAACGTCACTTGAATGAACACATCGCGGTTCCGCAGGCGGCTGGGCGTCACGCTGATGGTATCCGTCTGAGAAACGATGGTCTCAGAGTCGAACAGGATGTGGGTAAACAGGCTCAGGTCGCTGGGCAGCGGCCCATCCACTCGCCAGTAGGTGATAACGGTTGCCACATCCCCCGGCTTGTAAACAACATCCGGCGAATCATGCCCCAGGAAGGTCAGCGGGGCGTCAAAGTTAACGGGCAGTACCGCCGGGGCCAACCCGCCGGGCGACTCTGGCGCGTAGTCAATATTCAGGGTGGTGGTAAACAGGCCAATGGTATCGCCCAGCGCTTCGTCCACCACCATGCTGATGACGCTCTCAGGTGGCACGCCTTCGGTGATGATGTCGCCCTGTTCAGCCCACTCACGCACGTAAGGGTGCATCCGCTCAAGCATGTTTGGCTCTGGCAAAATCAACTGCTGATGAGCGCCACCGTTGGCCAGCACAAGCCCGCTGCCACAGTCCACATAACGGACGCGCTTCTCATCGTAATTATCCATCATTAGCGGCAGCAGCGTGGCTTGTGCGTGGGGGTCTACCGTGCGGATGGGCGTATCTAGCGGCTTTTGGGGCAGGCACACAACGGTATTGGTGTCGTCTACGGTGCGGTCCAGGTAGCGGGCAATGTCGTAGATGCGCTGGTGATAGGCGGCTTGCACAGCGGGGCTGGTGCCCCACACCCCAAACAGACTGGACAGCGACCAACCCAGGTTTAACACCACCAGTGCGACGACGGCTGCCGCCAGCAAACGGGGCTGCACCCGGCGCTGAAAGGCAACATACCCCAACTGCTTAACCCCCAGCCCGAAGCCCATCGCCAGCAGCGGCATAACCACGCTGTAAGCCAAAAAGTTTGGGCTGGCCGGGGCCAACAGCGCCAGCGGCAGCAGGGTCACCAGCGCAATCACGAGCAGGCCATAGCGCGGCTGCAAAACACGCCGGAAGGCCATCCCCCAGCCTATAATGGTAATTAGAATGGTCAGGGCATCAATATACGGGCGTCCAGGGACGTTGTGCAGCACATTCGCATCGCCCCGCCAGAAGACCCCCAACAGGCTGCCGCCAATGGTTTGCAGAATGCCCGCCCCCTGAATGCGCTGGAATGCCGCGAACAGCCGGGTGGCCCCGCCCAACTGCGGCAGCCGCAGCGATGAAATGAGGTAGGGGGTGGCAACGATTATCAGAATGACAATCGAAAAGCTGATGTAGCTCAGGGTGCGCCGGGACATCGGCTGGCGGGTGATGACCATGTAAGCAATAAACACCATCGCGGCCAGCACCACAAAGTAATGATAAGGATGAATGTAAAAGCCCAACCCCAAAATTAGCCCCAGGACGGCAAATGGCCCGGTGCTGGGGCGCAAATCGGGGCGGCGATAAACCGGCAGCGCATGAGTAAGCGCCGTCAGTACCAGCAGCACCACAAACGGCAGCATCACCTCCCGCGTAATCGACCGTGCCAGCACCAGCGACCACAAAGGCACCGTCATCGCCGCCATCGCCGCGACGCCTGCCACACGCCCATACAAGCGCCGCGTGAGCGAATACACCAGCGCCAGCGCCAGCAGGCTCACCCACACCGAAAACACCCGGTAACCGAAGGGCGTCGCCCCGATGAAGGCCGTTATCACACTCACCAAAATCGGATACAGCCCCTCGCGGCCCCCGTCGCTTGTCTCGTACAGCACTTCAACCACGCCCACCCGCGCAAACTCGACCAACTGCACATCCTGCACTTCGTCGTCATTCATGCCCGGTGGCAAAACCGCCAGGGCGTACAGGCGCGTAATGGTCGCCACCAGTAAAATCATGGTAGCGAGCGTAAAACTCATTCGGTTGGACAAGCGCGAAACTCCTTGTGTCTGTCAGTCGATGGCCGTCATCCAGGCGGTGAAAACGAGTACCAGCACCCCCAAAGCATTGTTGACCCAGGTCAGCCGCGTTTCGCGCCGGTAAAGCCGCTGCCACTCAGCCGGGTCTGCTTTGCCCCGCTGCACCAGCAGGCTCGTTCGCTCAATAGATGGCACCACCAGATATTGTATCGCCACACTGCACACCACCATACCACCAACTGCAACGTGTTTGAGCAGCATCGCCACACTCCAACTGTTGCTGAAGTCCAGCACGCCCAGGTAGTTGTCGTCCAGGGACATTTGAACCAGGCCAGTAGCCACCAGCACAGCCAGGCTGAAGTTGGCCAGTGGGGCAAAGCGCTTTCGCAGCCGCGACAGCAGGACGACCATCTGCGGTGATCCCTCCAACGTGCGAAGCGCCGCCGGGTTCACCATAATCGTCAGGATGGCTAACCCACCCAACCAGATAACGGTGGCAACAAGGTGGAAGAAGTAGCTAATAGCAAGGATCAGCGGGGACAAGACCAAGCGCCTCCGGGCTGGCAGGGTTACGGGCAGGGATCAAGCGGTCGCCGCAGTGCTTGGCCATATTCTGCAAATGTTGGAAGCCCTCGCGCGTTGAAAGATCGGGGTTGGTGAGCGCAAACCAGTATTCTTCGTCAGCTTCAGTCCAGGCCGGGTCAGCAAAGTAGAGCGCAGTTACCAGCCCCACCCAGGGCCGCCAGTGAGTCGCTGCATAAACATAGGCTGCTTCCAGGTTATCCGCCTGGGTCTGCTCATCTTTCACCGCGAACCACGCATAATCCGGGTGCAGTTCAGAGCGTATCGGCCAGCCCATCTCCAAAATGGCCATCTGGCGGGCGGCATCGCCATTGGCAACCATAATACGGCGCATATCTTCTACCCGCCGGAACGTCGCCCAGCGTCCGTTGCCATCACGCTCGGCGTCGTCTGGGCCATATTCCACGTTAGAAAAGCCCGGCGCGTGTACACCGACCACATCCACATACTGCTGGAAGCCGTGATCGTACATGGCTTGCAAGTACAGGTCATCACGGTGGGCAATCTCATCGTGGTTGCCCGTCGGAGAGAGGCCCGCAGAGATGAGAATCGCGGCGGGGTCTGCCGCACGGATGGCGTCACTGCACGCGGCCAGCAGTTCGACATAAGCGGCTGCATCTGGCGGCGCGTTGCCCCATTCACGGGTGAGGTTAGGTTCATTCCAGATTTGATAGGCGCTGATGCGGCCTTGGTAGCGGGTTGCAACCGCGCTGCAATAGTGGGCGAAGTCTGCCGGGTCGGTCGGCGGCGCGTCGTGGTAGTCCGTATCCTGGACGCCGGGCAAATCAGGATGTGCCCACATCGGCGCGTCACTCAGGCGGGCCACC
Source organism: Anaerolineae bacterium (assembly GCA_034437575.1). Taxonomy (GTDB): domain Bacteria; phylum Chloroflexota; class Anaerolineae; order Aggregatilineales; family Phototrophicaceae; genus DAOTTY01. Next base: position 29,080 of record DAOTTY010000031.1, read on the forward strand.
AACTTGACGCCATTGCCTTCGGCCAGTGCAACGACCTCATCAGCCCGTTCCCAGTCCCACAGGTTTTGCCCCGGCTGGATTTCCTTCCAGGCGAAAACCTGCTTGACGTGGCTGAAGTTGCCCTGTTTGGCCCACGCCAGATGGACTGTATCGTGCGGGTTATACCACAGGAAAACGTGATAGGCGTATGTCAGCGGTGTAAATGGCGGGTCTGTGACGGCCCACCCATAAAAGGGATCACGCGATTCCCACACCCAGCCCGCACAACTCAAGACAACCGCCAAAGCCAGCACGCCCTGGCTGGCTCTAAGCGTCAGGCTGCGCGCTGCGGCCCTGTTATTCGTTATCCGAATCACGATACTCGTCGTTCCACTCACCTACAGCGCCATACACAGGCCGAAAGTTCCAGTCCTTGCCGATGAGCGAGTAGGCCACGTTGTCATTGTTGGGGTCCCACCCGGCCAGCGGGCCGTAATTCAGGTTCCACAGGGTAGCGATTTGCACGATGTCCCATTCCACCATGTTGTCAATAGCTTCGATGGTCCACTCGGCCTGCTCTTCGAGCGTGTTGTCTGCCGCGAACTCAAAGCCGGGGCGGGTTTGGCCCAGGTCTTCTGTAGAGGCCCAACCGAACTCGGTTACGCACAGCTTTTGATCGCCACCGGCCTGCTGTACACGCAGCGCGTAGCCCTGCAACGTGCTGCGGAACGACCAGCTATGGTGCGGGTTATCGAACGGCCCCCGGAACTGAGCGCCGGGGTCGTTGGGCACGGCGTCCCAGGTGTAGCTGGGGGGGACGTTGATGCCGTTGTGGTGGGCACCCACACAATCGGAGTAGTTGAGCAGCCCGTTCTGAATCATCGCATCCATGTAGTTGAAGTCGTCCCAGGCGTTTACGCGGTTGTCCAACCCCGTTGGTGCCAGCGCCCCGCTGATAACGACCACCCCAGGGTCAATACCCTTGATAGCCTGATAGCTCAGGCGCAGCATTTCCATGTAGTCTGCCGGGCCGGTTTGCAGGCCACGCACAGATGTCCACTCGCGGTCCAGGTTTTGCTCGTTCCACACTTCGATGGCCTGCACCTTGCCCTGGTAGCGCTCCAGGATTTTCGCCACAAAGTCGGCGAACATCTGCGGGTCTTCCGGCGGGCCGTGCTCGGCCAGGTTCACACCCGGCTCACGCGCCCAGTCCGGCGCTGTCACCACAGACAGCAATACTTTAATGCCGCGTGCGGAGGCTTCCTCAACGCCCATGTCCAGCGCGGCCCAGTCATACTGATCCGGCTCCGGCTCAATCAC
>DAOTTY010000032.1:0-7903 GCA_034437575.1 Anaerolineae bacterium
TAGCCGTAGGTGCCGCTGCCGATGTTGCCGGGCGCGGCGCAACCCAGCGCGAGTTCTTTGAGTACCAGCTTTACGAGGTCAACCGGCGCGTGACGGTGGGCAACAACGAAACCAAACAGGTAGAGTTCGTCAGTGGCACGTCCGTCCCGGCCAACACCTACTTTGTGTACGACGCCAGCCCGCAGTTCTTCAACTACGGCTCGCCCATCACCGACCCCGGCAGCGGCTTCACGGGCGTCACGGATGTGCAAAACTACCTGGAATTCGACACAGGTGAGGAACAGGGCCTGGGCGCAGACCTGCCCGCTGGCCGGGTGCGCGTTTATCAGGAAGACGTGGACGGCGCGGCGCTGCTAATCGGTGAAAACCAGATTGACCACACGCCAGAGGGCGAACAGGTGGACATCTACCTGGGCAACGCCTTTGACCTCGTGGGCGAGCGCACCCAGACGGATTTCAACTTCATCTCTAACACCGTGCTGGAAGAAACCTACGAAATCCGCTTACGCAACCGCAAAGACACCGAAACCGTCGAAATCCGCGTGCCAGAAACGCTCTACCGCTGGACGAACTGGGAGATCATCAGCACCAACACCGACTTCACGCAGACCAACGCCAACAACATCGAGTTCCTCGTGAATGTGCAGCCGGACGGCGAAACCGTCATCGAATACACCGTGCGCTACACCTTCCCGTAGGTATATGTAGCAGACGCGCCGTTGCGCGTCCCCACCCACCATAACCAATCCGTAGGGGCGACTTATGAGTCGCCCACCATGCAACCAGACCAGGTTTATGACGACAACCGCCCTGTCTGCAAAAAGTCTTGCAGTTCAGCTACCCGCCCGTCGATAACCTCCCGCGCCTTACCCCGGATGTTGGGATGCTCCGCGTTGCCCGCTACCCACCGGCAAGATGCCACGTAGCGCCCGGCCACCAACACCTCCAGGTGTGCCCGGTAGCGCTTTGGCAGCGGACGCACCGCCGTGTACCCGTCCCACAATGCCGCCATGAGCGTCTCGTAATCTGGCAGCGGTTTGTAGAACAGCAGCGGGCAGGCCACATCATACAGATAGTAGCCAAAGCCGCAGTCGTCAAAGTCGATGGCGGCCACGTCACCTTCTGGCGTGAACAGCGTGTTCTTGAAGATAAAATCCCCATGAATGAAGCCGAAGGCGCTTTCGTCGCCGTCCATTTGCTGCATGACGCCGCGCACCTGCTCCGCGACTTCATCCAGCACGGTTTGGCTTGCTGCGCTGATGTACTGCGACCCCGCCCCCGGATTGTACGGCGAGCGCTCCCCGAACAGCCCTTCGTAGTCCAGGCGTGGGCGGTGGGCCAGCACCGGGTCACGCCGCACGAGCGCGTCTACCCCATCTGCTGATACCCCGTGAAACCGCGCCATCAACATGCCGATTTGCCGAACCTGCTGCGGCGTCAGGTTAGCGGGCACCACGACCTCGCCCGGTATCCAGTACCACACGGAACAGGTTACCGGGCCGTCCACGCCGTCCAGCGCCCCGTGATACAGCGGACGCGCTGGGACGGGCACTCGTGGCATGGACGGCAGGCGCAGCCACGCCTGTTCCGCCTGGATGGTGGCTAAGTCCTTCTGGCCAGGGCGATACACCCGCAGCCCGTAGTCGAAGTGCCCGTCATGCACCCTGAACACGGCATTATTGGCGTAAGACACCAACTCAACGCTTTTCGGCGGGATGCCCCACGCAGCCAGCGCGGCGTGCGCCAGCGTCGTCAGCCGTTCTATCTGTGCATCATATGAGAGCGTCCAATAGTCCATGCCGTACCATCCATAGGGGTGCCTGTTTATAGTGGCAACGATCATACCATGTGCCTCAGCGAATGAGTCGGTGAGGTCGCCTAAGGCAACCTGCACCCTTTCCGGTCAAAGCGACTGTTTCTGAACGGTGTGTCGTGGGGGTATACTCGATAGGATGAGCGGGTAAGCACCATCTAAGGCCACACCATACCTGATGAATAACACAACTGCACTCCCTGCCGTGCTGGACGTGCGCGGCCTGACCAAACGCTTCCCCGGCGTGCTGGCCAACGACCACATCGACCTGACGCTGCACAAGGGCGAAGTGCTGGGCCTGCTGGGGGAAAACGGCGCGGGCAAATCCACGCTGATGAACATGATTTACGGCCTTTACCACCCGGACGAAGGCGACATCCTTGTGAACGGGAAAAAGGTCACCATTAACGACGCCAACGACGCCATTGACCTCGGCATCGGCATGGTTCACCAGCACTTCCAACTGGTGTCCGTCCTCACCGTGACGGAAAACATCATGCTCGGCAACGAGTCTGTGCAGTTTGGGGCCTTCCTGAACCGCCGCGCCGCCCGCAAACGCATCCAGTCGATTGCCGACCAGTACGGCCTCGCCGTCAACCCGGACGCGCTCGTGCAGGATTTGCCTGTGGGCGTGCAGCAGCGCGTTGAGATCATCAAGGCGCTGTACCGTGACGCGGACATCCTCATCATGGACGAACCCACCGCTGTCCTCACGCCGCAAGAAACCGAGGGCCTGTTCCAGATTATCGAGACGCTGGTGGAGCGCGGCGTGAGTGTGATTTTCATCTCGCACAAACTCAAAGAGATTAAGCGCATCTGTGACCGGGTGGTGGTGCTGCGCGGCGGCAAGGTCGTGGGCGAAGCTGACCCCAAACAGGCCACCCAGGCCGACCTCGCCAATTTGATGGTGGGGCGCAGTGTGCTGCTGCAAGTGGAAAAGGGTCCGCACGAACCGGGTGAGGTGGTGCTGCAAATCGACGGGCTGCGGGCAGTAGACGACCGCGACCTGCCCGTGCTGCGCGGCGTGACGTTGGCGGTGCGCGCCGGGGAAATCGTGGGGGTGGCCGGGGTGCAGGGCAACGGCCAAACGGAACTGGTGGAAGTCATCAGCGGGCTGCGGCCCTGTGCGGGTGGCGTGATTACCATCAACGGGCGCGAAGTCACCAACGCGCCGCCGCGCCGCGTTACCGGGGCGGGGGTGGCCCATGTGCCGGAAGACCGCCGCAAAAATGGCATGGTCGCGGATTTCCACATTGCCGATAATATGGCCCTGCAAACTTACTACCTGGGGCCGTTTGCCATCGGCTTGCTGCGCCAGGAACAGGCAATTAACCAATCCGCGCAGGACCTTGTTAACCAGTATGATGTGCGAACACCCAGCATCTTTGCTAACATAGGCACGCTAAGCGGCGGCAACCAACAAAAGGCGATTATCGCCCGCGAGTTCAGCCGGGAAAGCAACCTGCTGATCGTAGCCCAGCCCACTCGCGGCGTGGATGTGGGGTCTATCGAGTTCATCCATAAGCAGATCGTCGCCATGCGCGATGCTGGAACGGCGGTGCTGCTCGTCAGCACGGAACTGGACGAAATCCTATCGCTGAGTGACCGCATCGCCGTGATGTACAGCGGCACTGTCGTCGGCACCCTCAACGCTGCCGCTGCTGACCGAGAAAGCGTGGGCCTGCTGATGGCGGGCATCACGAGCGACCCACCCGCCACCCCGCCAAAGGAACTGCCATGACCAGCGTCCCGTTAAACCCGAACCAGGCCGCCCCCGACCCCGACAAGGCGCAGCGCACCCGCCGCCTAACATGGGGGCGGGTTTCCAAGCGGCTCGTGCCCGTCTTCGCTGTGATTACTGCCCTTATCGTTACCATCCCGCTGATGATGGCGACCGGCGCGGGGGGCAGCCTGCTGGGTGGGCTGCAAATCGCGGGGCGGGCCTACGCCGGGATGCTGGAAGGGTCACTGGGGCTGGCGTTTAACGACCGCTTCACCCCCGACGACGTGCGGCTGGCCGAACAGCTTGCCAGCGCGCTCGACCTGGAAACGGGCAGCACCGGGCGCACCGCCCGCGTTGTGGGGGCCATCCGCAGCACCGGGCTAGAAACGACCCTCACCTACGGCGCTTTGCTGGAAGCCACCGGGCTAACAGCGGATGAAGTGGAAGAAGTCGGCGTGCCAATCACCGATATTCAACAGATTGGCGTGCCCACCCTCACTGCCATGACATCACTCATTACCGACCTGCTCGAAGCCGACCCCGCCGCCGCCCGTGCCCTGGCGGAAGGCTACCGCGCCCCGCCAGAAACGCTCACCGACGCGCAGCGCAGCGAGATCGAAGCGCTGGCCCCCGCCGCCGCTGACTATCCCGACGCGGAACTGGCCGGTTACATGCAAATCATCGACAGTGAAGGTGTGGTAGCGCTGGGCCGCGCCCTGGATACGCTCACGCGCCTGCAAGAGATTGGCATCGACCCCAACAGCGACGATGCCACCAACCTCGCCGCCCTGGCAGAAGCGGGTGCGAACAGCATCCAGCAGACGTACCCCACCGCCCAGGTGATTGACGAACTGGGCATTATGGATATAGACGCGCTGGATTCACAGGTGCGGCAGTTGAGCGCCCTCGTAGATGAAGGGCTGCTCACCGCGCCGCTGCTGGCTGATGCCATCACCGATGAATTGCCCGCCGCCACTCGTGACAAGCTGCTGGTACGGCGTCCAGGCAACCGTGTTTTGGTAGGCGACAGCGGTGCGCCAGTGGGCACCATCACCAACGACCAGAACACGCCCGATGACCTCACCGACGATCAACCGGAGGCCGTGTGGCTGCGCCTGGGCGGCACGGCGGTGCTGTTCTTTCCGCGTGAGTTGGAGGGCATGATTGTGCGCTCCATTCCGTTTGTTATCGCGGGGCTGGCCGTTGCGCTCAGTTTTAAGGCCGGGCTGTTCAACATTGGCGCGGAGGGGCAGCTTTACGCCGGGGCCATCGTTGCGGTGTGGGTGGGCTACAGCACCCTGTTTGCCGGGCTGCCCGTCTACGCCCATTTGCCGCTGGTGGTGCTTGTCGGGGTCATCGGCGGGCTGCTCTATGGGGCGATACCGGGCGCGTTGAAGGCGTTCACCGGGGCGCATGAGGTCATTACCACGATTATGCTGAACTTCATTGCGATTCGCTTTGTGGACTGGCTGATTAACTCGCCTGACCTGATGCGTGCGGCAGCAGCAACAGTCCCGCAGACGCCGCCCGTATCAGCCAGTGCCCGCCTGCCCTCGCTGGACTTGGGGGTGTTGTGGTTCATCAGCGCGGGCGTGATCTTTGCGCTGCTGCTGCTGGTCAACCGGCGCGAACAAATCACTGCCGACCCGACGCGGGCCACGGCTCCCGTGCTGTGGGGCCTGCTAATGGCGGTGGGCGGCCTGTTCCTCGGTTGGATTACCGTGCGCGGCTCGCTGCATGTGGGCTTTGTGTTGATGCTGCTGGCCGTGTGGTTCGTGGACTGGTTCCTGACGCGCACCACGCTCGGCTTTGAGATCAAAACGGTGGGGTCTAACCCGAACGCAGCCCGCTACGCCGGGATGAGTGTGGCCCGCAATCTGGTGTTGGCGATGGCCCTCAGCGGTGCCCTGGCCGGGCTAGCAGGCACCATTGAGATGAGCGGCGTTCAGTTCACCATGCAGCCGAACTTCTTCGCCGGGCTGGGCTTCGATGCGATTGCCGTTGCGCTGTTGGCCCGCACCAACCCGCGCAACATGATCTGGGCGGGGCTGTTGTGGGGCGGCCTGTACGCGGGCGCGCCGCTGATGCAAACCCGCGCTGAAATTTCGATTGACCTGGTGCGGATTATCCAGGCACTGATTATCATGTTCGTCGCTGCCGATGCGATTATCCGTTATTTGTGGCGCGTGCCGGAAGCCACCCCCGAAGAAAAGGCACAGCAGATGTTCAGCAGCGGCTGGGGCGGGTAGGGCGTGCTGTCCCAGGCCCGTTCGCAGCCAACGCAGGCGTTGTCCCTAAAGGTGCATCCGAAGATGTTGTAGGGATGTGGCAGGCCACATCCGGCGTGCCACTATTTGCCAATTTACCACTCACGCAAATCTGTTTTAATAGGGGTTCAATTTGGATTTACCCCCGCGAAAGGTCATTTTTACATGAACATGTATCGTTACGTGTTTAACACCAGCACAGGCGACAAATCATCGAAGGTCACCTGGGCGCTGGTGCGCCGCGTGATGACCTATGCCCGCCCCTACACTGGCAAGATCATCGCCATGCTGGTGCTGATTCTCATTACAACCGGGTTGGGCCTCATCTCCCCGCTGATTATCCGCGAACTGATTGACAATGTGCTGCCGAATAACAACCTCAATCGCCTCAACCAGCTTGCCCTGGCCCTGCTGCTGATTCCTGTGTTCAGCGCTTTGCTCCGCATTGTGCAGCGCTGGCTAAATGCCAGCATCGGGGAGGGCGTGATTTACGACCTGCGTGTGCTGCTGTACAAGCACATGCAGCGCATGAGCCTGCGCTTTTTCACCAACACGCGCACGGGCGAACTCATGAGCCGCCTGAATAACGATGTGGTCAACGCGCAGGACGCCATCAGTAACACCACCGTCGATATTATCACCAATGCGCTGACGGTGGTGGCCACGCTCATTGTTATGCTGCAACTGGAGTGGCGTCTGACGATAATCGGGCTGGTGGTGCTGCCGGGCTTCATCTACGCCGCGCAGATGGTGGGCAAGCGGCTGCGTGCCCTGGTGCGGGAGGCGATGGAGTACAACGCGGACATGAACGCCCGCATGAATGAAACGCTCAACGTGAGCGGTGCCCTGCTGGTCAAGCTGTTTGGCCGCCGCACCGACGAAACCACGCAGTTCAGCAACGACGCCCGCGAAGTGCGCGACATCGGCATCCGGCGGGCGATTGTGGGCACGCAGTTGTTTGCCTTCATCGGGCAGATTGGTGCGATTGGCACGGCGATTGTCTTCTGGATGGGCGGTTACATGGTCATCAGCCCGGACTTCGACCTGAGTATTGGTACAGTGGTCGCCTTCGGCACGTACCTGGCGCAGTTGTACGGGCCGCTGCAAGCGCTGTCTACCGCGCCAGTGACGTTTGTGACCAGCATTGTCAGCTTTGAGCGCGTGTTTGAAGTCATCGACCTGCCGCTGGACATCGAAGAGACGGACGACGCGCACCCACTGCGGGATGTGCAGGGCCGCATCACGTTTGATAATGTATCGTTCGACTACAACGCGGTTTCGGGCGGCTTGCTCAACGACGTAGAGCGCGTGGGCGATGCGGGCGAACACACCAAAAGCGGGCGGCGGCCCAAAGCGGCGGCCAACGGCAAAGACGCCGAAGCCGGGCTGGATGCCGACAACCCGGTCAAGCATCAGGCGCGTGAGCAGGCGCTGACGAACATTGACTTTACGATTAAACCGGGCGAACTGGTCGCGCTGGTGGGGCCTTCCGGCGCTGGCAAAACGACGCTCACCTACCTGATGCCGCGCCTGTACGACCCGACGGCGGGCCGCATCTGCATTGACGGGCACGACCTGCGCGAGGTAACGCTGGACTCGCTGGCCCACAACATCGGCATGGTGACGCAGGAAACCTACCTGTTCAACGACACCATCCGCAACAACCTGCTCTATGCCCGCCCGGACGCCACCGACGAGCAGATTCACGCGGCAGCGCGGGCGGCGAACATCCACGACTTTATCATGGGCCTGCCAGACAACTACGAGACGATAGCCGGGGAGCGCGGCTATCGCCTGAGCGGTGGTGAAAAGCAGCGTATCGCCATTGCCCGCGTCATTCTCAAAGACCCGCGCATCCTGGTATTGGACGAAGCCACCAGCCACCTCGACAGCGAATCTGAGGCGTTGATTCAGGAGGCGCTCAGCCGGGTAATGGAAAGCCGCAGCAGCATCGTGATTGCCCATCGCCTGAGTACCGTCCGCAACGCCAGCGAAATTTTGGTGATGGATCGCGGGCAGATTGTGCAGCGGGGCACCCACGACGACTTGCTGGCGGCGGGCGGCCTATACAAAGAACTGCACGATACACAGTTCGGCGCG
>DAOTTY010000033.1:0-21432 GCA_034437575.1 Anaerolineae bacterium
GCGTCCGAAAACACGGGTGCAAAGGGTGCCAACCCTTTGCAGGGGTGCGGGGACGCTGTCCCCGCGATGTGAAAACTTGACTTTGCAATAGCCCAATGAAGCGACTTGCGATTGCTGACGGGATTTATGCTATCATCGTGAATTAAAGAAGAGGGCTGCACATTTACCCTACAATACCCATCTAAGCTGTAACAACCTGATAGGAACCCAGCATCGTGGAAGAACGTGTACACAAAATCATGGCACAGGCCAATATTGCCTCGCGCCGTGCCAGCGAAAAGATCATCGAAGAGGGCCGCGTCACTGTAAACGGCAAGGTCATCACCGTGGGTGATAAAGCCGACCCGGCGACTGACATCATTATGGTGGATGGCAAGCGCATCGAAGTGGAACAGGACAACATCTATGTCGCCATCCACAAGCCGATTAACGTTATTTCGACCAGCGAAGGGCACTCCGGCGATGACCGCCCCACCGTGCGTGAAATCCTGCCATTGGAAGGGCATCTGTTCCCGGTAGGTCGCCTGGACGCCGAAAGCACGGGCCTGATTATCATGACGAACGACGGTGGAATGGCCAACCGGCTGACGCACCCGCGCTACCGTCACACCAAAACGTACAAGGTGCAGGTTCATGGCCTGCCGCCTAAAGCCGTCATCGACCAGTGGCAAAACGGCGTCTACCTGGAAGATGGCAAAACGGCCCCGTGCCTGGTGCGTGTCAAAAACGGCAATCCGAAAATCACCACGCTAGAAATCATTATGACAGAAGGCAAAAACCGCCAGATTCGCCGCGTGGCGTCGATGCTGGGTTACCCGGTTCATCACCTGACCCGCGTGGCTATCGGGCGCTTTCACATCGGCACACTCAAGCCTAATGCCTACAAAATCCTGACGGCAGCAGAGGTGTCCATGCTCAAAACCCCAGACCCGGACATCCGTCTGATTGCCGGCTTTCAGGACAAAGAGCGTCCGTTCCGCAACCCGAAGCCCCGGCGCAAGGGCAAACAGGGTCGCTAAACATGCCTACGGCTGTACAGATATTTGCCCAGCGCCAACCGCAAATCGCCTGGCGTCGCCGCCTGATGAAAACCGTCCTCAAGCCGGTTGGCTTTGGCCTGCTGTGGGATGTTACCGTGAGCGGTACCGAACACATCCCGGCAGAGGGCGGCACCATTTTGATGATGAACCACATCTCTAACCTGGACCCGATTTTGTGCATTGGCGCTGTCGATCACCGCTATGTGGTACCTATGTCCAAGCTGGAAAATGCTCAACACCCGGTCAAAGGGGCGTTTTTGCGGGCGTGGGGTGTATATACCATCGACCGGGAAGCGCTCGACCGCCGTGCCCTGACCCAATCCATTGAACTGCTGCAAGCGGGCCAGTTGATCCTTATTGCGCCAGAGGGCACCCGTCACCCGGAGGGGTTGGCTGAGGGCAAAGACGGCATGACGTATATCGCCAGCAAAGCGGATGCCGTCATCGTCCCGGTGGCAATTTCTTACGCGCAGGGCTGGTACGACAGCTTGAAGGGGTTCAAACGGCACTCGCTCAGCGTGAACTTTGGCCCTGCATTCCGCCTCAAAACCGAAGGCCGCCGCCGCGTCCCGCGTGACGAGTTAGCCCAGATGACCCGCGAGTGTATGTATCAGCTTGCGCTGGCTGTGCAGGACGAAACCGCACGCGGCGCATATCGTGACATCGACAACGCCACCACCGCCTGTATTGAGTTTGTGTGAGGGAGAACTTATGGCCGACATTGAAAAAGCACTGCTTAACCTGGATGACCTTATGTCATCCGAAAACGAGCGCGTTGAAGTCATTGTGGGGGAAAGGGTCGAAAAAGTGGCAGCAGGCGCAACCCACCACATTATAGGACGAAACATATTTCTTGCATTACACGTCTACGTGAAAGAGCATGGCATAGGCGAGGTGTTCTTCGACGGGCTGCACTACTTAATGCACGAGCCAACGACAGGCATACGCAACTCACTCATGCCGGATGTGTCGTTTGTTCGCAACCCCACCCTCCCCGAAGACTGGAACCCGGCCCGACCCTACCCTGGCATCCCGACGCTGGCCGTCGAAGTCATCTCCCCGGACGATAGTGCCGCTCGTGTCCAGCAAAAGGTGCGGGTGTATCTGGATAAGGGGACACAGCAGGTTTGGGTCGCCTATCCCAAAACGCGGGAGCTGGTGCAGTACCTCAACGACGAGGCGCAAACCATTACCACACACAGCGGGTCACAGCCGCTTGCCGTTGATGGGCTGTTCCCTGGCCTCACGCTTACCCCCGATGACATCTTTGAGTTACCCGATTGGGTCGGTGGCAGCACTTGATTCTGTGTGGGTTCGGGCTTACCATCCGCCAATCATTTACCCGGCACAGGAGATTGCAGAGTCCAAAAACCCAACAGGGATCAGAAAGCGCACGGACTCGCCCAAGTGCGAGTTGACGAGGAGACGGTTTCCCGCCGCGCAGCGGGACTAACCCGGCCACCCGCCGGGGAAAATCGACAGATCAGCGGATGCCGTCAGGGGCGCACCCCCGTCCCAATCTGATAGAACCCCTTCGTAAGCCACCCGCCAAATCCGACTGGTGACAGCCGGGACAAAACGGGAGGTCGTGGCACCCATACCAGATACTCTGCACACTGTGCCACCATCCACAGGAGAAACGCTTATGTGTGGCATTGTTGGTTACGTGGGTTCGCGTGATGCTGTTCCCGTTTTGCTGGAAGGGCTGCAACGCCTGGAATATCGCGGTTACGATTCGGCGGGTGTGGCTGTTGTCCATGATGGCAAAATTGAGCGCCGCCGCGATGTGGGCAAACTGATGAACCTCATTGGCAAAGTCGCTGTAGACCCGATTGAGGGCAACGTCGGCATCGGGCACACGCGCTGGGCCACGCACGGCCAACCCACCGAAAATAACGCCCATCCCCATATCAGCAGCGACGGCGCGATTGTGCTGGTTCACAACGGCATTGTGGAAAACTACCTGCAACTGCGCGACAACCTGGCCGCGCACGGTGCCACGTTTACCTCAGAGACGGATACCGAAGTCGTGGTGCAGTTGATCGCGCACTATCTCCGTAACGGCGCTCAGGGTGACGTGGCAGAGGCGACCCGCCTTGCTGCAAACGACCTGCGCGGGGCCAATGCGCTCGTCGTTGTCCACCGTGACCGGCCTGACCGCATTATTGCGGCCAAAATCGGCAATGCGGGCGGGGTTGCCCTGGGCATGGGTGAAGGTGAAAACTACGTCGCGTCAGACATCCCCGCGCTGCTGGAACACACCCGCCGCTTTGTCTTCCTTGATAACCGCGAGATGGCCGTCATCACCGCCGACGCTTACACCGTTAGCACACTGGATGGCGCTCCCGTAGACGCGGAAATCCATCAGATTGCCTGGGACCCGGTGAGCGCGGTGAAGGGCAAGTACCGCCACTTTATGCAGAAGGAAATCGCAGAGCAGGCGCAGGCCATCACTGATACGCTGCGGGGCCGCGTGGACTTCGAGGCGCAGGCCGTCACCCTGCCCGGACTGAACCTGACAGCAGAAAAAGCGCAGATGATCCGGCGGATTGTGACGACGGCGTGCGGCACCAGTTATCACAGTGGGTTGGTGGGCAAGTTCTACTTTGAGGAAATTGCCCGCGTGCCCACTGAAGTTGATTACGCCAGTGAGTACCGCTACCGCAGCCCCATCGTGGATGAAAACACGCTGCTGCTGGCCATCACGCAGAGCGGTGAAACAGCCGATACCCTGGCAGCGATGGCTGAAGGGCGGGCGAGCGGGGCCATGCTGTGGAGCATCGTCAATGCACTGGGGAGCGCCGCTACCCGCACAGCCGATGGCGTGGTCACCATGAACGCCGGGCCGGAAATCGGCGTGGCCAGTACCAAAGCGTTTGTCACCAGCCTGGTAGATCAATACCTGATGGCGGTGTTGCTGGGCACGCTGCGCGGCACCCTGGATGAAACGCGGCGCAAGCAGTATGTGGCCGATGTAACACACCTGCCGATGTTGGTGGGGCAGGTGCTGGAGCTAGACGGCGCGATTCACGCGCTGGCCGGTGAGCTGTACACCTACACAAACTTCCTCTACCTGGGGCGGGGCCTCAACTATCCGATTGCGCTGGAAGGGGCGCTCAAGCTGAAGGAAATCAGCTACATTCACGCGGAGGGGTACCCGGCGGGTGAGATGAAGCACGGCCCCATCGCGCTGATTGACGAGAACATGCCCGTGCTGGCCATTGCCGTGCAGGATGACCTGTACGACAAGATGGTCAGCCAGATTGAGCAGGCGCGGGCACGCGGTGGCAAGGTGATCGCCATAGCTACACAGGGCGACACGCACATCGCCACCAAAGCCGACCATGTGATTTACGTGCCGCCCGCGCCCAAACTGCTCAGCCCGGTGGTGACAGTAGTGCCGCTGCAACTGCTGGCCTATCATGTGGCGGTGTGGCGCGGCGCGGATGTAGACCAACCGCGCAATCTGGCAAAGAGTGTGACTGTGGAGTAAACTCTTTACCAAACGTTAAGATGCAAGCAGGTGGCGGGTGCCTTGTCAACGCAAAAAACGTACTTCAGGGGCTTTGGAGCGCTGCGCTTTTACGCGGCGCTCTCCGTTGTGATTCAGCACATGTCTTACAGCCCACACGATTGGTTTGGGGTGCCGTTATTGCCTGTTACAGTAGAGCGCTTCTTCCTCAACGGGGATGATGCGGTGAATATGTTCTTTGTGTTGAGCGGCTTTCTTATCACGTATCTGCTGCTGTTTGAGGGCGAGCGCACGGGCACCGTGAGCATTCGCAACTTCTACTTGCGCCGGGTTTTTCGCATCTTCCCGGTGTATTTTGCTTTTTTGCTGGTTACGGTGTTGCTGCTGCGCCCACCCTATGATCTGGAGTTGTTTTTGCTGTTGATTTTTTTCATGGGGAATGTGGCCTTTGTTACGTTTTTCCCATTCCCACCGTTTGAACACTTGTGGTCGATTGGTGTGGAGGAACAGTTTTATCTGCTAGCACCTGTGCTGGCCCGCCAACGGAAGCATCTGGCGGTGATTTTGCTGGCCATCATCTTTTGCTGGTGGCTCATCAACGGGGTGGTTACGCTGCTGCCCTATGATCGGATCGCCTTGCTGGTGCGAATGAGCCGCTTTGACCTCATCGCCCTGGGTGCCCTGACGGCCTACGGCTACTATCACGGGTGGCCGCTGTTGAGGTGGCTGCGCCACCGGGCTGTGCGCTGGTTGGCTTATATAATCATAGCTTTCGGTATCGTGTTTGTGCCGCCAACAGCCGCTACATTTATCTACACAACCGTTATGGGCTTCGCTTTTACCGTTGTTATCCTCAATCTGTCTAGTCGTGCGGTTGTCCCCCGCCTGCTAGATAATGCACCAGCGGAACTGCTGGGCAAGCTGTCGTACAGCCTGTATGTGTATCACCCGCTGCTGGTGCTGCTGTACCATTCACTGTTTTATGAGCGTCTGTCACTGGTTCAATACCAGTTGATCGGTTATCCGCTGGTGGTGGCGCTGTCGGTTGGTTTGAGCTATATCAGCTACCGCTTTTTAGAAGCGCCTACCCTGCGCTACAAGGCTCGTTTCCGGTCTGTGTCAGTTGGGGCAAAGGCATAGCGCCCAACCTACCGCCGGAAGTAAAACCCATCTCGCGCCTGCTCAAACAGGATGTCGATGGGGTTGCGGTCGTCTGTGAGTACGCGCCCCTCGGCATCTGGTGTCGTCAACGTGAGCGGGGCCAGTGTGTCGTCACTGGCGGCGAAGATGATGTTCTGGCGCTGAAAGTCATCCTCGCGGGTGAGCAGCGCCCCCACTGCCGGGAAGACATCGCTCATGGTGGCCGCAATTGCCGTGTACGACCCGGAGTTGCGGCCTTCAGGTGTGCCAATCACGTTAAAGTACATGATGCCGTCCGGCGTTAGCACACGGCTCACTTCCTCGTAGAACTCCCGCGTGACCAACTGCGGCGGCACGCCCGTTCCGCCGTCGAAGGCGTCGATTATCAGCACGTCGTAGGCGTCATCTGGCGCACTGTTGATAAACACCCGCCCGTCAGCCACGACGACCTCACCTTCGATTTCGCCAAAGTAGCGGTCACTGACTTCGACCACAATCGGGTCAATTTCCACTTCCGTCACCTGCGCCCCGCGATTTTCCAGCGCGTGGGCCAGCGCGTGCCCCGCCCCGCCGATAACCAGCGCATTTTTGCCGCCCAGGTCGGGTTGGGCTGTGTCGATCATTGCCAGCATGTTTACCGCATAACTGAACGTTGGCTCCCCGGTTTCGATGTCAATTTGCGAGTGGAACGTCGGCCCTAAGTGAATTCGCAAAAACGACGCATCATCGGTGTACACACGGATGGGCTGGTACAGCCCCTCGCGCTGCGTGACCAGCCGCAGGTTTTCATCTGCGCCCCACACCCAATCCGGCTGCGGCATGAGCGTGACCGCGATCAACAGCGCCGCTTGATACGCCAGCCGCTCCCAGGTGGTAAACGAGAAATACGCCGCGAACAGCACCAGGATAACCGCAAAGATTCGCAGCGACAGCGACAGCCCCACCCAGGGAATCCAGAAGAAGGCTGCCGTCAGCGCCCCCATGACGCTGCCAATCGTCCCCAGCGCGTACAGGTTGCCCACGATGGTTGTCGTCTGCTCATGGGAACGCCCCTCAGACAGCATGGTGATGGCCAGCGGCGTGAACATCCCGAACAGCAGCGACGGCGGGAAGAACGCCACATTCGCCACCAGCGTTATCAGCCACAGGTCAATGGCGTTGGGCGTCGTGGCCGGGATGCCCCACACCAGCCAGCTTACCGCCACCAGCCACAGCGCGTTCGCAATCAAGATCACAGGCAGCAGGCGCGGCGCTCGCTTTGCGGAGATGCGCCCGCCCAGTGCATACCCGACGGACAGGCCCACCAGCGTCACCGAGATGATTACTGCCCAGATAGCCGTCGCACTGCCGAACATCGACGCCATCATGCGCGGCCCGATAATTTCTGTGGCGAGGTTGGCAAAGCCGCCAAAAAAGACGAGGACCAGCAGCGCCGCTGTCCAGGTTGGGTTATGTGTTTTCGTCGTCATGGGTTTGGTTTCTGTTGCGAGATTTTGCGGGGATTATAACGGGGCGGTTAGGAAACAAAACAGCCCCCACCGGGTGGTGAGGGCTGTTGATTTGTGCATCAACGTAAGCCGCGCTTACTCAGCAGCGGCGTCCAGTTCGGCCTGCTGCTCTGCGATGATTTCCTCAGTGCATTGCAGCCCTTCCAGGAAGTCCGCCGCGTCGGCCAGCGGGTCTTCAGCACGCAGTTCAGCACTGCTGTCTGTAACTTCGCCACCGTCGATCAGGATGCCAGCCGCTTCTAGCAGCGCTGCTGGCACTTCCACGTTCTGCGCTTCAGCCGCGTCCAGGTTGACGGCGAGAACGGTGCCTTGCTGACGGCTGATGCCCGTTGTTTCAAAGTCCAGGTCGCCATTCAGGTAGGCCACAGCCATACGGCCTGCGTCTACACCTTCCTGGTAGTAATCCAGGCCCTGGGCCAGCACCGTGCCGCGCTCACCGCTGGACGGGTCGCTGGCGATGACCGGGATTTCGTTCTCGTTAGCAACGGCGATCAGCCCTTCCAGGCCCGCTACCAGCGTGGAGTCGGTAGCGACGTAGAACACATCCACACCGTCAGAAACGAGGGCTTCAGCAGCTATCGGCACCTCAGACGAGTTGGAGATTTCCTGAATGTTAAACTCCAGGCCCAGTTCTTCCATCAACGGGACGAGGATGTCGGTGTTGGCGACGCTGTTGGCCTCTGCCGTATTGTAGATGTACCCCACGCTTTCGGCGTCTGGCACCAGGTCAAAGATGAGCGGCACCGTCTGCTCAAACGGAGCGAGTGCCTGCGAGCCTGTCAACCACGCGGGCTTGATGCAGGCCGCATCAGCGACGCCAGCGGCGTAGGGGCTGGTGACAGAGCTAAAAATTACCGGGATCGGCGTTTCCAGGTCACCGCTAACGTTGACGGCAGCTTGCAGCGCGGGCGTGCTGATGGCCATAATCAGGTCAACCTCTTCGCTGAACACAAAGTCTTCGGCGATGGTGTTCAGCGTCGGGATGTCGGCCTCGCCGTTGGCAATAACGAGTTCGACTGTTTCACCGTCCACGTAGCCGCCAGCGGCCAGCGTGTCAATCACGCCGTCACGGTTGGCGTCCAGCGCGGGGTGGCTCACAAACTGGAAGATGCCCACCTTCGGCAGTTCTTCATCTTGAGCAAAAGCAACAGCGCTCAAGGCCGTCATAACAGCAACCATCAGTATCAAAAGTGTTTTACGGAGCATAGGTCTAGTCCTCTGGTTAAAGTTACTTTCAAACAATTTGAACTCAGGCGGCAATTAGCCCGCCTGCGGGTTCACGAGAGTAGGGCACGGTCGGAAAGTGCCTCGTCTGACTTGATCGAACGGAAGCGGGCGATGAGGTCATCAGCATAGACCTGCTGGCGCTCTTCGCCGTGAATATCGGCAATGATTTCGCCCCGGTTCATCATCACGATGCGATTGCCCGTTGTACACGCCTGTTGCATACTGTGTGTAATCATGATAACCGTCAGGTTCATGTCCTCGGCCAACTGTGCTGTTAGCTCCAGGATTTGCACCGCAGCGTTGGGGTCGAGGGCGGCGGTGTGTTCGTCTAGCAGCAGCAGCTTGGGGTGGGTGAGGGTGGCCATCAGCAGCGTGATGGCCTGCCGCTGCCCACCGCTGAGCATGGCCACGTCGGTATCCAGCCGGTCTTCCAGGCCCATGCCAATCAAGGACAGGCGCTCACGGAAGTCGTCACGGGCACCCTGGCGATAGCTTGAGCGCAGCGTGCGCCGCCGCCCGCGCATGGAGGCCAGCATCAGGTTTTCGTAGATCGTCAGGCCGGGGCAGGTGCCCAGGCTGGGATTCTGGAAGACGCGCCCAATCGCCCCAGAACGGCGATGCTCTGGCCAGTGGGTGATGTCATCGCTGCCCAGGGTGATCTTGCCCCGGTCTGCGATGATGCTGCCGGAGATGATGTTAAACAGTGTGCTTTTGCCCGCGCCATTGGCCCCAATCACCGTGATGAAGTCACTTTCATTCACGTCCAGGGAAATATCGCGTAGGGCAACCACTTCTGACGGTGTGCCCTCGTTGAAAACACGCCACACCCGGTTGAGCGAAAGCATCAGGCTGCCCCCTGTGCTTCAGCTTGTGCCTGACGCCTGCGCTGCCAGTCGCGCCAGCGCTGCGAGAGGTTCGGCGCGGCGAGGGCAGCCAGCACCACCAATGCACTGACCAGACGCACATCCGTCGCCTGCAAATCGAGCGCGGCAAACACCCATGCCCGCGAGATTTCAAACACCAACATACCCACCATCGCCGCAATGATGGCCTGCCCCACTGTGCGCGGGCGCAGCAGCACCTCACCAATCATGACGGCGGCTAGCCCGCGAATAATCATGCCCACACCCATCTGCACATCGGCAAAGCCGAGCTGCTGCACGGACAGAGCGCCCGCTGCCCCTGCCAACCCGTTCGAGATCATTAACCCCATGACCACCATCAGGCGGTCGTTGGCCCCTAGCGAACGCACCATCTGGCTGTTGCGGCCCGACGCCCGCAGCGTCAGGCCAATCTCGGTGTGCAGGAACCAGTTGAGCAGCGCGTAAAACCCGATGACCACCACAGTGAATACGGCAACCTCAACAAAATTATTAGACTGCCGTCGCCATTCGTCGCCAAGCACCATCGTGACAAGCTCACGCATCCCGCCCTCGTAGGGCGTAAGCATAGTGCGCTCATTGAGCAGGGGAATGTTACTGGTGCCCATCGTTCTTAGGGTGATGGTGTAGGCCCCCGTCGCCACGATGATACTGGCCAGCAGGCCCTCTATTTTGAAGGTGACGTGAATCAATGCCGTTACCAGCCCGGTCAACGCGCCGCCGATGAAGGAAAACAGCAGCGTCCACTCGGCGGCGAAGCCCGCGTTGGCGATCAGCGTGGCGGCAATGGCCCCACCGACGGGGAATGACCCATCTACGGAAAGGTCAGGGAAGTTGAGCAGGCGGAAGGTCATAAACACGCCCACCCCCACCAGCGCCAGCGCCAATCCCTGCCCCACCGCGCCAATGTTGACATTAAAGCCAGCCATCAGGGCGGCGGTGACTGTTGCAACAATGATGAAGCGTAGCCCAAACCAGAAGCCGCTGGGCAGTGAAAACGCTGGGCGTCTTTCAAGTGGGGCAGTTGTTGTTTTTGCGGAGTCAGAAAGCGTCACGATGGATTGCCACTGTAGATAGTTTTCAATTTAATATTTTGTATTGTCAACCTGCACATGCAAGCATAATATAACATAGTTCCACCTGTTTGCTACGGAAAAAAGCGCAGCACTCCCAATCTCACCAAAATCGCCGCGGGGAGTTTTCGTAGGTAATGTATTAAAACTCTGATTTTCATTTGCAATTCTTCTGATGATTCGGTACGATTCGGTTATTGACATTTTAGATGTAACTGTTTGTCAATGGTCTAAACTCGTTCTATCCGCGATATATTCTTTGTCATTGGTTGGTGCCTGCTAAAGTACACCGTTCAAACCAATGTACGAGCCGCGCTAAGCCGTTTTTTGCAAGACCCCACGTAACATCGGCTTATTCTCATGAAGTCCAGCGGCCCCTGGCAGATAGACGCCTGAAACTGTGTATTATCAGTTTGCAATTTTGCAAGCTGTATAATCAAACTTTCGTTCTACGAATCAAATAGGAGATGTTCATGCGTAAACTCACAGCACTGCTTATCGCAATTGTCGTCATGATGGTCGGCGCATTCGGTACGGTAGCCGCCCAGGATCAGCCAATTCGCATTGGTTCCAAGCAGTTCACCGAGCAAATCGTTCTCGGCCAGATCATGCTTGTGGCCCTTGAAGACGCTGGCCTCGCGGTTGAAGACCGCACCAACCTGGGCAGCACCTCGGTTAACCGCGATGCTCTGGTTAATGGCGAAATCGATATGTATGCGGAGTACACCGGTACGGGTGTGACCAATCACTTCCAGAACGTCGAATATGTTCAGTTCCCTGAGGGGGCTTCTCAGGATCGTGTTATTGGCTATTCCTGGGTGAGCGCCTACGACGCGGCTGTTAACGACCTCGTTTGGCTGGCTCCGGCCCCGGCAAACAACACTTACGCCTTTGCCGTCACGTCTGAGTTCTCTGAAGAGAATGGCCTGGTAACTGTCGAAGACTTTGCCGGATATGTGAACGGTGGTGGTGAAGTTTACATGGCAACGGGTGACGAGTTTGCCCAGCGCCCGGACGGCATCCCGGCCTTTGAAGGCACCTATGGCTTCGATTTGACCGAAGACCAGTTGCTCATCATCGCGGGTGGTACCCCTGCCCAAACCGAGCAGGCCCTTAATGAAGGCGCTGATGGCGTGAACGTTGCAATGGCTTACGGCACAGACGGCGCTTTGATGGCCTATAACTTCGTTGTACTCGAAGACACGCTCGGCGCACAGCCTATCTACGCGCCGACCCCGGTTATCCGTGGCGAGGTGCTGCGTGCCAACCCTGAAATTTCCGCTATCCTGAACCCGATCTTCGCAGCGCTGGACAACCCGACGTTGCAGGGCTTGAATGCTGCGGTAGAGGTTGATGGTGAAAACCCAACCGACGTTGCAACGACCTGGCTGCTGGACAACGGCTTCATCGAGGGCTAAACCGCCCCCCACAGCTTACCACAGGGAATCGGCGCAAGTCGGTTCCCTACTTCATTGCAATCTCACAACGATATAGGAGGTGGTCCTATCGCGAACCGAATCTCGATCCTCGGTAGCATTGTTGCGGGGTTAGGGTTCTTTTTTTTGCCCCTATTAGAGCTTAAACCCAATCGCATTGCTTCAGGCATCCCCATTGGTTTGTTTGAACTTGAAGGGGATTTTCGCTACGTTGCCCTGTTTGTTATTGCCCTTGTGCCCCTTGTTGTCGCCACTCAAAAAAATGTTTCTCGGCGTGGTTGGTCTTTGGCGTGGTTGGGCATTCTGGTAATCTTCCTCACCATGCTGTTGCCCGCTATTGCGGGTATTGACCTGCTGGCTAACGTCGAGTCTTTTCTGGATGAAGACACCAACATCAGCAACCCGCGTGTTCTAACAGCGGGGGCGATGGCAACCGGCCTGTTAGGTGGGTATATCATCCTGTTTGGCGGCCTTATCGACATGGAGAATGTGGGGGTGCCGCGCTGGCTGCGCCTGAGCATGGGGGGCCTTGCACCGCTGCTGATTGTGCTGATGATCGTCAATGGCAGTGTCGATATTTACTCCATTATGGTGGAGTTCCAGCAGCGCGGCGAAACGCTGGGCCAGCGCTTTATTGAGCATTTTGTGTTCGTTATTGTTTCGCTGATTGCCGGGCTGGTCGTGGGCATTGCGCTGGGGCTTTGGGCCTCGCGGGACAGCCGCCTTGAGCCGATTATCCTTTACGCTGTGGGCATTATTCAAACGGTCCCCAGCCTTGCGCTTTACGGTATCTTGTTGGTGCCTATGGCGCGTTTAGGTAACCAGTCATTTACCTCTGTTTTTCTCTTTTTCATTACGACCCTGCTGATTGGCGTGGGCCTGCTGGTGGTTTATGTTTTCGTGCAGCGGTTGCTGCCCCCGCAGCTTAAAAGCACGCTGTTGATTTTGTGTGTGGCCGTCCTACTGGTTCCGCTTGGCTTGCTAACAACCATTTTGATCACATTTGGTTTTGAAGCTGTGCTGACGGCCTTTGCTGACCCCACGCTGCGAACGGTGAGCTACATCGCTGGCAGTGGCCTGCTGGTCTTTTTAGCTTTGAGTTGGATTGTCCAGCGTATTGATAACGACACCCGCGAACGCCGCCTTAGCCAAATTCGCTGGGTCATTGGCATTTCTACCCTTATCACTGCTGTGATCGTCACAACCCTTGCTGGTGCCAACTTCGTCAGTGGCAAAACGCTGGCATCGCTCACTATTCGTGACCTGGGTGTGGCTGGCATCGGCACGGCACCCGCACTCATTGCGCTAACGCTGTATTCTTTGCTGCCATTGGTGCGTAACACCTACGTGGGCCTGACGGATATTGACCCGGCTGTGATTGATAGTGGGCGCGGCCTGGGCATGACGCCGAGCCAGATTTTCTTCCAGATTGAACTGCCGTTGGCATTCCCGGTTATTATGGCGGGGGTACGTAACGCCGGGATTTCGCTGGTGGGGATTGCCGCTATCGCCTCAATCATTGGTGCAGGTGCCCTGGGCGACTTCATTTTGTTGGGTGTGAACTCCACGTCCATTGACCTGATCTTGCTTGGCGCTCTACCGGCTATCCTGCTAGCCGTGATCTTAGATGTCTTGATGCAGCTTGTCGAAGCCTTTTTCACATCACCGGGCATTCGGCAGGTCACCGCTAACTAAACTCGGAAGGTAAGCCTAAACCGCTATGATTGAATTCAAGAACGTCGTGAAGCAGTATCCCAACGGCTTCCGCGCTGTCGATAACCTCAACCTGTTTGTGCCAGAAGGCGAAATTTGCGTGCTGATTGGCCCGTCGGGCTGTGGTAAGACCACGTCCATGCGGATGATTAACCGCCTGACCAGCATCACCAAAGGTGAGATTTTGATTGACGGACAGCCGAATGTTGAGCTGCCCGTTGAAGAACTGCGCCGCCAAATTGGTTACGCGATTCAGCAAATTGGCCTGCTGCCGCACATGACGATTGCAGAAAACATTGCTATTGTGCCGCACTTGCTGCGCTGGGATGAGAAACGTATCCGTGATCGGGTAGACAGCCTGCTGGAACTGGTCGGCCTGGACCCGTCAATTCACCGCGATAAGTACCCCCGGCAGCTTTCTGGTGGGCAGCAGCAGCGCGTTGGCGTGGCCCGTGCCCTCGGGGCAGATCCGCCCATCATGCTGATGGATGAGCCGTTCGGCGCGGTTGACCCCATTACCCGTGAAGTGCTGCAAGCGGAGTTTTTGCAAATTCAGGAAACCGTCAGCAAAACGATCATCTTCGTGACGCACGACATTGATGAGGCGATCAAGATGGGTGACCGCATCGCCATCATGCGCGACGGCCAGCTAGTGCAGTATGACACCCCGGATACCATCCTGGCGTACCCCATCAACCGCTTCGTGCGCGACTTCGTTGGCACTGACCGCGCCCTGAAGCGGTTGGGCCTGTCACGCATTCGCAGCATCATGAACCCTGACCCGCCCAAGATCACCATCAAGGAAAAGATTGACGAAGCCCGCCGCCAGCTTAATGAGCTTGATGTCAACTCGCTTTTTGTTGTGGACGACGAGGGTGTGTTGAAGGGCTGGGTAGACCGTGAAGAGCTTGATGGGGCGACCTCGTTATTAGACGCGATGTTTGAAGCGCCCTTTACCGACATTGCTGTGCGCGAAGACGCCACTGCCCGCGAAGCCCTGAGCGCGATGGTCGCCCGCAGCTTCCGTGTGACGCCTGTGGTCGATCAGCGGGGGCATTTGTTGGGGAGTATTACCATCCGCGCTTTACAGGAACTGGTAGACTACACCCCTGAACCAGATCGGCAGACGACATGACCGAACAGACTCCACAACGCACAGGCATCCCTTTTCCCTGGACGACGGTGATCTGGGTTGTGATTGCGGCCCTGCTGTTCGCCCTTAGCACGGTAACGATTTCGCTCACGGATGTCGAACGGTTCCCGAATAACGTCGTGGCGACGGTGGGCGAAATTCAAGAAGAGATGGTGTTCACGGTTGTGATTGAGGCCGGGACGTTTGAGTACAACGTCGCCGCGCAAGAAATTATCCCTATCGCCATTGGCGAGTTTACCGATACGGGCGAGTCCCCGCTGGCCGACCTCATCTTTGAGACGAGCAGCGACGTTGAATCGGTCGTGGTTGATGAACAAACGGTAACCGTCACCTATGCGGCGGGTGCCGAAGGGGAAACCGTGCTGCGTCAGCTTCGTAACCCGGTCAATCAATTCCTCATCAACGAGCGGGATAGCACCCGCGCCCTGGTTGCTGAAGACGCCGAGAACACGATCATCTTTGAAACCACTGACGAGCGGTTACAGTTTGGCGAGTTCGTGCCCCAGCTTGTCGCTGAGGGTGAAGAAGAAGTTTACGACAGCCGCGAAGCCGGGCTGAATGGGTCGGCTTTGGCTCAGGCGTTGTTTAGCAACGTGGAGCGCATCCAGGCACTGGCGATCACGCCGGGCGTTCTTACCGTTACGCACAACGGCGGCAATGAGGGACGTATCACCGACCAAATTCAAGACACACTCAATGACTTCTTCCCGCGTGCGTCCCTGGCACCGCAGTGGTGGCTGATGACCGTCAGCCCAAGTGGGTCCGTCGTCGCAGACATCACCCCATTCAACACGGGCATTGCGCTGCACTGGTTTGCGTTGGGCTTCGCCCTCGTTGAACTGGCCCTGGCGTTTTACTACGGCAACCAGGAAGAGAAACTGGTGCGCCCGCTCATCCGTGCGGCAGGGGTATTCCTGTTGTTCTGGTCGCTGTTTGGCAGCGAACCGCTGTGGGACTTTTTGCTGAGCAATATCTTCCCGGTCAACCGGCAGGTGATTCACCCCAGTTCAACCGTGATTCAGTTCACGGCAGAGCATCTTGAGCTGGTGCTGGTGTCATCGCTTATTACGATTCCCGGTGGCCTGCTCATTGGTATCCTGGTTACCAGGGAGAGCTTCCGCGAGCTGCTGCCACTGGCTAACAATATTGTCAACAGTGGCCAAACCGTGCCCACGCTGGCGATTGTGGCTGTGATGGCACCGCTCATCGGGTTTGGCTTCTGGCCTGCGATTATCGCACTGGTGGCGTATGGTTTGCTGCCGGTGGTGCGTAACACGATTGCTGGCCTGGAATCGGTAGATGGGTTCGTGGTGGATTCGGCCAGGGGGATGGGCCTGACGCCCACACAAATTCTGTTACAAGTGGAGCTACCCATTGCCAGCCGCGTTATCATGGCAGGTATTCGCACAAGTATGGTGATTAATGTAGGGACGGCCACCCTGGGCGCGTTTGTCGGTTCTGGTGGGCTGGGCACACCGATTGCCAGCGGCCTTTCCATGAGTATTGACCCGTTCGTGCTGTTGGGGCATTACCCGCCGCCATTCTGGCTATCCTGATTGACTACATCCTGGGGCGCGTTGAATACGTGATTACGCCGCGTGGTCTGCAAATCTAACGACTGCCGCCACAGGCGCATCATTCCCAAAACGAGGCATAAATGGCCTCGTTTTGTTTTTCTGCTGCACGCATAAGATTAGCCCCGCAGGCTATCTGGGTGTGCCCGACGCCAGTAGGCGCGATAAGCTGCACTCTCGTCTAACAGGCGCTTGAGCCGGGCCGTAACCGGGCCAGCATCAGTGGCTGTCCCCCCCACACTGAGCGCAACTACCCCGCCGTCAGGGTCAGCGAAGGCGATTTGTCCGCGTGCTGCCAACCAATCTAACCCGGCCCGTGTGGTTTCGGGGCGCTGGGCTGTCATCGCGGCCAGTTCATCCAGTTGAACTGTGCCGCCCTTGTGCTTGATGGTGTACTTCACCAGCCCAGCCAGCCGCTTCAAAAATGTCTGCGGCTCGTCCATGCCAGGGTCGTGCCCTACCAGATACACACACGCTGGCCCAACAGCATCTAACACGCTGGCCCACGTTGCAGCATCCGGCGGTGCCGTGAGTGCCAGCAGTGCCGTACCCGGCGTCAAATCGACGCGGGTGGCGCTTGGCAGGTTGGGGGGGGTGTTTACCTCCGCCCACACCAGCAGCTTGTCGCCCTCATCCGCCATGATGGACCGGGCCACCTTGAGCGGGTCGGGGGCGTGGCGGTGGTCAATGAAGGTGATATTTTCGCGTTTGGCCGCTGCCACCTCAATCACGTCAGCTTGCTGCTGGCGATAGTCCAGCCACTCAATTTGCACCTCACGCACCCCCCGAAAGGTATTTACCCGCACGGTGTAGGCCAGATCAAAGCGACCTGCGGGCGGCTCTTCAGCGCCCCACCACACCACATCGCAGGAGGTGCCCGCGTCGTCTTCAACGGTCAGCTTGAGGTGTTCGGTGGTGCGCCCAAGCTGGCGGGTGTTTTTAATCATCAATCCAGTGGAGGCCAGCACCAGCGGCGGATTGCCCGCCCCAAACGGCGCGATGCGGGCTACATCCTGGGCGAAGGGCAGCGTGAGGTCGCCCAGCGCCATGTAGCCGTCAATATGCAGGGTGGGGGTGTCGTCTACGTTGGCAAGCTGCTGGCGCACACTGGCCGATAGGTCCCGCCGAAAGTCGTCTATGTGGTCGGTGTCCAGTTCTACGCCCGCCGCCATCGTGTGCCCGCCGTACCCGCGCAGCAAATGGGCGTTGGCCGCAATCGCGTCGGTGATGTCTACCCCTGCAATTGACCGGGCCGACCCGCGTGCCATCGCTTCAGGGGCCGCTTTGAGCAGCAGCGCCGGGCGGTTATAGGCTTCTACGCAGCGGTTGGCCACGATGCCCACCACGCCCGTATGCCATTCCGGGTGGGCGACGACCAGCGCCGCGTGCTTGAGTAAACTGTGATCGCGCTCAACTTCCGCCTGTACCCCCCGCCACACGTCATCCGTCAGGCGGCGGCGCTCGGCATTCAGGCCCTCTAGCTGGTTGGCAATGATGCGGGCGCGTTCTTTGTTCGCCGTAGTGAGCAGTTCAGTGGTGGGGTTGGCATCCCCCAGGCGGCCTATCGCGTTGAGGCGCGGTGCCAACCGAAAGCCGATGTCGTCTTCGGTGATGTTCATCGGGTTGACCTCGGCCAGGTCCATCATCACCTGCAAACCCAGCCGCTGGGTACCCCTCAGTTGGGCCAGCCCGCGCTGAAGCAGGTGGCGTGTGTCTTTGCACTGCATGGCCACATCTGCGACGATGCCCAACGCCACCAGGTCAAGCAGATACGTCCAGTCACGGTCAGGGGCCAGCGCTTCTACCAGCTTATAAGCCACGCCCACCCCCGGCAGGTCACGCAGCGGGTGCCCTGGCGGCACACGGCGCGAGTTCACAGCAGCGACGGCTTTCGGCAGGTCGTCTGGCAGTTTATGGTGATCGGTAATGACCACGTCCACGTCGCGGGTGCGGGCGTAATCAACCGCCTCGTGTTCATCAATGCCCGTATCGCAGGTGAGGATCAGCCGCGCCCCGCCGTCAATCTGCCGGGCCAGTGACGGAATATGTACACCGTGCCCCTCAGTAAGCCGCTGCGGGATGTAGGACACCACGTTCGCGCCCAGGTCACGCAGCGCACTGGCCAGCAGCGCAGTAGCCGTCTGGCCGTCCACGTCGAAGTCCCCCCACACACAGATAATCTCCCTTTGCTGGATAGCACGGCGCACGCGCTCAACCGCTTTGTCCATGTCCGGCAGGTCATAGGCGGATGTGGGTGTGTAGTGATGCCAGTTCATAAACGCCAGTGCCGCCGCCGATGTGGTAAACCCGCGCCGCACCAGCGTTTCGGCAATCAGCGGGTGCCCGCCGATGTCATGGGCCAGCGTTGCGGGCACGGTCACAGGTTGAGGGTCGCGCCATGCCTTCACGGTTAGAACTCAATCTCTGCAATCTGGTCAATGTCGATGTCAAAGCCGGGGTCAGTCGGGACGGGTTCATCGTCTACCTCGAACATATCCGCAAAGGCACCCGCCAAGACGTTATCCCAGCACAATGAGCGAAAGTTGCAGTAGCGGCACACGCGGTCTTTGTCGGCTTCCGCCACCTTGGGGAACAGCCGCTCGGCACTCACTTCACGAATCAAGTTTTCCAGCAGCGCCCTATCCGCGTGGTACTGTGCGGTGCTGTAGGGCAGGCGCTCTGGCTGCGTGGGATAGTTTGTAAACCAGTAAATCATCTCTACCTGCTCTGGCGTGATGGGCTGGCCGCCGTTGTAGTACGCACCCGCCGCCACCAGCAGGTAGCGATAGACAACGGTCTGCATACGCCTTTCCAGCGTGGCGCGGCTGGGGCGCTTGAGTGCGGTTTTCCAGTCCACAATGATAAGGCGGTCACCGGGGTCAGCCGCAATCAGGTCGTATTTGGCCAGCAGGCGGTGCCCCCCCAACGGCGCGGATAGCTGCACTTCCGCGTGGCGCTGTGTGGGCAGGCCCGTTAGCCCGTGCATCAGGTAAGCATTCCACCAGTCGCGCACCTGTTCATCGTGGATGTGCGCGGCCAGCACGGTTGCGTCAATGCCAACCAGGTGACGGTGAACCAGCCTGTGGAACGTGTCGCCCATGTCGGTGTGCCGCTCATATTTGATCTGGTCCGCCGTGACGGGTGCCGGGTACGGCATCTGCCGGATATAGAGGTACTGAAAGCGGCGGCGGCATTGCAGCCAATCTTGCAGGCTCGTTTGGGAGAAGTGATGGCCTTCTGGCAGCGGTTTCAGTTGCATAAGTTAGTCCCCTGCCTGCTCGCTTAACTGCGCTTCCCACCACGTCCGCAGCGCAATCATGGGCGTGGCCTCGCGCTGATCGCCGCGCCGCCCGGTGTTCCACGTCATGACGAGTTCGCGCCGCGCCCGCGTGATGCCCACGTACAGCAGCCGCAGCCGCTCTGATGCGTATTCGGTACGGGCGTCACGGGTGGCAGTGCCCGGCGTGTAAGGCATGTTATCATGCAGCGCCTTGAGTTGGGCGCGGGCTTCGGCTTCCAGATTGAGTTCGTCTTTCACAAACCACTTTTCCCCGATGAACGAGTCGTGCGGGTCACCGGATGGGAAGCCGTAGTTATTCACGGACATTAAGTACACGCGATCCCATTCTAAGCCCTTGGCACCGTGCATCGTCGCTACCGTGACCTTGCCCTTGTGCCGGTCTGGATTGAAGCCCATTTCGTCCTCGCCTAGCCCCAGGAACTTACGCTCATTGCGGGCGATTTCGGCCAGTCGCTCGGCGTAATCGGCCAAACTCCATGCCGGGGCACGCCCGTTAAGCTGGTTTTGCTGCTGTGCGATACCATCTCGGCGCAGGCGCAGCGACAGGCTGTAGGCCACAGCGAGGTCAACTTCCGCGTGAAAAATCAGGTTAGCAATCGTTAGCACCAGTTGATCGACAGGCAGCGACACTGCCGCCTGCAACATGGCCACCTGCTCCCGGAACGCCACGAGATGCTCGCGCAAATCGGGGTCGTTTTTGGCCGCTTCGTCCAGCCAATCCACGCCCTGCGGGCTGATGTATGTTTCTACCTGACGGCACGTCTTCAGCAGCTTGACCACACCACCAATCTGGCGCAGCGCGTCCGGGTCTTCTTTTTCATCCCGCCGCAACACGCGATACACCTGGGCCAGCTTGTCCTGGGACGTTGGGTCTGCCAGGAACATCAGCACATGGTAAATTGACCCGGCCACCTCACGAGTGTTGGTTGTGCTGCGGAGCATTTCCACGTATGCCACGTTTGCGGTTTTGAGTGTGTTAACCACGTCATAGCCGCGCTGGTTACGTGGAACCAGGATGGCCGCTGTCATGTCCGGGTTGTCGCGCAACCAATCGCGCACAGAGCGCACAATTATGTTGATCTCCTCACCGGGCGGGAAGCCGTCGCCGTGCAGATAGATCGCCTGCGGGTTGTGTGGCGGGTTGGGCTGCGGGTCATTGGGTGGCGTGGGCAAAATGTAGGGCAGGGCCAGCGGCTCACGCTGCTGGATAGCCGGGTTGGGGTGCCGCCGCGACCAGTCAATCAGGTTATTGGCCAGGTTGATGATGCTCGCCTGCGAGCGCCCGCTGTTGGGCAGCTCTCGTGACTGCACATCAGGCCGGGCAATGAACTCGCGCAAAAAGCGCGGGTCTGCTGTTGTGAAGGACTCGTATATCGCCTGATTCGGGTCGCCCACGCGCACCCAATTGCCGTTTGGCCCGGCCAGTTCACTCAGGATGCGCTCTTGCAACTGGTCGCTGTCCTGGGCTTCGTCTTCCAGGATGTACTGCCAGCGGTAGCGCAGCCGGTGGAGGTAGTCGGGGTCTTCTTGCAGTGCCTTCAACGCCAGTCGGATCAGGTCTTGAAAGTCCACGCCGCCCCGGTAGTTCAGGCTTTGCTGGTAGCGGTCATAGATTTCGGCGCACATCTGGGCCAGCGGCAGCGGCATCCCGAATTGATCGAGGGCCACATGCACATCCACCGGCGTCCACATTACATCTTTGGCCTGCCGAATGAAGTTATTGGCCACGTTGGTGACGAGGTCGGGCAGGTGGCGCTGCTGGATATTTTTCTTTTCCAGGTATTCCTCATCAATGAACGTGTCCAGGTGGTCAGGCGTGCCGCGCAGCCACGCCTCTGCCGCCGCCCGCAAAATTTCACCCGCTTCGCGCTCGTCCACGATGGTAAAACCGTCACTCACGCCCACCAGCGCGGG
>DAOTTY010000034.1:0-47048 GCA_034437575.1 Anaerolineae bacterium
AGGCAGGCGCATCAGCGCAAAGCCGGGCAGTGCCAGCGGCAGCAGCGCCAAAAACTGCCAGTGAGTCGCATCCAGGGTAGCGGCTTTCCAGCCATGACCGGGCACGCCTTGCGCCAGTGCCATGTCGTTCGGCGGACTGCCGTAGAAGAACCACGCCGCCTGCGGCAAGCGCGGCAGCCCGCGCATCTCCGGGCTAAACGGATGGTTCCACAAGCCGA
Source organism: Anaerolineae bacterium (assembly GCA_034437575.1). GTDB lineage: Bacteria > Chloroflexota > Anaerolineae > Aggregatilineales > Phototrophicaceae > DAOTTY01. The sequence continues at coordinate 219 of DAOTTY010000034.1, forward strand.
AGCCCGCTGTGCCGCGCACATCAGGCGTGTTGAAGTGCGCCCGCACGGTCATGTGCAGCGCCTCGCCAGGGGTGGGCGCACGCCACTGGAAATCACGCGCAGATAGCGTGTAGTCGGCAATCTGCGCGTCGTGATAGGTGGCGGCGTCGATTGGCGGCACGATCAACCTGAACGATGGGCCAGCTTGCGCCACCTGGCCCTGCCCAATTTGTGTGTGGAAAAAGTCAGTTCGCACAGATATTCTGCCTATTCTTTTCATGTAGCGGTATGACCACTATAATCCTTATGATCGACCATTAGGAATTCAAGGAGAGAGCAATTTGGACATCACATGGTATGGGCTAAGTTGCTTCCGCATCACTGAGCGCAACAAAACAACCGTCATGACCGACCCCTATGCCCCGACGTTTGGCATTATGCCGGGGGGTACCACTCGCACCGATGTCGTCACCGTCAGCCACGAGGCGGCAGGCCACAGCGACCTGAGCCTGATTAAAGGCGAGCCGTATGTGCTGCGAACCCCCGGCGAATACGAAATCGGCGGGACGTTTATCACCGGGGTACCGCTGCACCACGTTAGCGATACCGGCCAACTTTATAACGTGGGCTATCTGGTTGATTACGGCGGGCTGACGGTGCTGCACGTCGGTGATCTGGCCTATCTGCCGGAGCAATCTGTGGTAGAAAACCTGGGCGAAGTGACTGTGCTGCTGCTGCCGGTGGGTGGCGGTCAGGCCATGACGGCTTCGCTGGCAGCGGAACTGGTCGCGCTGATTGAGCCGAGTTACATTGTGCCCATGCACTACGCGCTGCCGGGGCTATCGCTGGAACTGGACGACGCCGAGAAGTTCCTGAAGGCGATGGGCGTGGGCACCGTCCAGGAAGAAGCGGTTCTGAAGGTCGCTGGCGGCTCACTCCCGGAACAACCGGAGGTGGTGCTGCTCAAGCCCACATTGGAATAACCAATCACATTTGTGTGTGGCGGCGGCGGGTGATATATCGACGTTTGAAACCATTGCCGGTTGGTCTGGGCGGATGAGGCTGGCCTCGTCCTTTCATTTGCGTAATCGTAACGACGTAGGGACAACGCCTGCGTTGTCCGCAAAAATGCACCAGCCACCGGCAGACGCGATAGATCGAATCCGGCCCCCATGACGTTACCAAATGCAATACGAATCCACATAATGTAAGGAGTTTTAACGGTGGTAGGACTGGACAGCGTAAAGATACTGATGAACTGGGACGTGAAGCCGGGCCGCGACTCGGAGTTTTTTGAGTTCGTCATGCGGGAGTGGGTGCCGGGCATCACCAAGCTGGGCCTGGAACCGACTGGCGCATGGTACACCATGTACAGCCGCGAGGACGCCGACCCGCGCTACATGGCCGAGGGCATCGTGGAAAACCTCAACCAGATGCAGCAGATTTTGGACAGCGAAGAGTGGGACGAACTCCAGGAGCGGTTGATGGAGTTCGTGGAAAACTACTCGCAGAAGATTGTGCGCGTTAGCGGCGGCTTTCAGTTTTAGGCATGGCTGGCGATACCCCGAAACACAAACGGAGCCGCAACCCGTTACAGCAAATGCTAAACGGTTACCGCGAGCGCCGTGCGCGTGAAAGACGGCAGGCGCGGCGGGTGCTGTTCATCGTGTTGGGCGCGTTTTTGGTGGCGGGCATCCTCATCATGATCGTGAACGCGATCTTGACCACTGCCGAAACATGGCGGCTGCGGGCAGCCTATGGCGCTCAGCTTGCCGGGATGTGTAACCCGCCGCTGGGTGGCACGCCCGACGCTGTGAACATGCCCACGTCAGACGGCCCGCCGGGGTTGGTTGTGTTAAAAACAGACACGGGCACCCGCCATGCGTGGCACCGTTCCATTTCGGGCGATGGCGACAGGCCGAGCGTGGTCGCGTGCATAAACGAGCGCTGGACGGAACTCGAAACGTGTTCTGTGTTCCGCGAGATGGCAAAGGGTGCGGACTATGACGCTGAGGTGATCCGGCGGCAGCACACCGCAGACGTGATTCTGCTCAACGCGGCGACGGGTGGCCGCATCGCAGAAACGGAACTGCTCGGCCCGGAGCCGCGTGCGTGCCCGACGGACTACAGCGAACTCGTCGGGGAGGATAAGCAGTTTATCGACGGCGAGCGCCTGCAACCAAACGCTTTTGTCGTGTGGTATGAAGGCGCATTTTAGGCCGCTTGGCGATTTTAGTTTAACAGCATTGGAGGAATCATGGCAGACATTGAACGCGCAAAACCTATTCGCACCGTTGTGCTGGTGCTGGTCGGCTTCTTGCTAACAGTGGCGTGTGTCATCGCAGGGATTGTGGGGTTGGTGGCTACGTTTTTGAACTGAGGTGTTTTATTTTGGGGCGGACGCGCTATATCACGCCCCTACTTACCTACACACGTTTTTGTAGGTGCAGCATACATTGCTGTGCCTGACTTTTTAAACGGATGGCGGAGGGGATTGCGCCACCCATGCTTCAGCGAATTGTAGCATTGCATGGGTGCCACCCAACGTTGCAGGTTGTACATATAACCTCGCAGCGGCCAGCGACTCAAGCTGTTCGACCAAATCCGCACGTAAGGTAATCGTCTTTTCCGCCATAGCTGCGTTCTCCCTGTTCAACGTACAATCATTACCCATCCCGCAAGCACAGACCCGCCTCATGGACGAACCCACCCGCATCCGCACCATGTACGAGCGCATAGAGCCGCTCACAGCCAACTGGCGTCAAACCAGCATGACCCCCTACGAGGGCCAGCCGTTCAAGGCGCTGATTGCCGCGATGCTGAGCGCCCAAACCCGCGAAGAAGCTACCACCGCCGCCAGCGAAGCGCTGTTCGCCTTTGCCGATACGCCTTACGCTGTGCGTGAAGCCGGGTTCGAGCGCGTGCGGGACGCTATCCGTCCGGCGTCGTTTTACACCAACAAGGCGAAGTATATCATGGGCATCTGCGACATCCTGCTGGAGCAGCACAACGGTGACGTGCCCCAAAACTTAGACGCGCTGATGGAACTGCCCGGCGTGGGCTATAAGGTGGGCACGCTGGTGCAGTACATCGCCTTTGGCCTGGACGAACACGTTGTCGTGGACGTTCACGTAGACCGCATCTCCAAACGGATGGGCATCATCCCGCCGACAGTCAAAGGCACGGAGAAAATTAGCAAAGCACTGGAAGACGCCATGCCCCGCGACCTGTGGGGCGGCTGGAATGCGCTGATGGTGATGTTTGGGCGCAATGTGTGCATCGCCCGCCGCCCGCGCTGTTCGGGTTGTCCCGTCCAGGATTTGTGCCCGCGCATTGGCGTGGATTCCGGGTAAACGGGTAAAATAGAAACACTGCGTCAAACGAGATCACGAAAGCGGGTGTTGCTATGCGGAAGTTCTTCGTGCGGCTGTTCATTGCAGGGATTGTGTTGGTGATGTGCGCCGGGGTCGTCGGGCTGGGTGGGCTGCTCATCTGGACGGATACGGTTTCGCTGGATGGCCTCGCGCTGGGTGACTTCAACCTGGATAACCTGGCGCTGGGCGATGAGCGCGAACAACCTACAGAGGTCGCCTATGTGCCCACTGCCGCCACCATTAACGAGTTTGTGGCCACTGCCGTCCCCACGCAGGTGACTGTGGTGCCCACCGCCGTGCTGCCGCCCCCCGTCGCCACTACGGATGGTTGCCAGCGGGCAGCAGCGAGCGGCCTGCCCGTCAGTGTGGACGAAAAACGCGCTCAAGCCCCTGTCAACAACATCCTGCCCAACGGCCAGCGCCTGCCAGACCAGGCCGCACAGCAGCTTGAGGTGGAAGAAGGCCCCGTCAGCAACCGTGTGCTCATCCGCTTTAGTGACGTGGCCACGCAGCGCCAGAAAATTCTCTACATCCGCTCAATGGGCGGGCAAGTGCTGCGCTACATCAAAGCGTTTGATATGTATGTCGTGTCGCTGCCGGGCAACGCCGCCCCGGAAGACCTGCCTCCCTCGCCGCTGGTGCAAAGCATCGAAGCCGACTATCAGGCCGTCGCCTCGCAGGATGATGTGTACATCCCCAACGACCCGCGCTTCATTGAGCAGTGGGCGCTGCCCGTGATTGGCCTGCCGGAAGGCTGGTCGCAGGTGCCGGAGGGCAGTCAGGTGACGGTTGCCGTGATTGACAGCGGCGTGTGCCTTAGCCACCCAGATTTGCAGGGGCGCTTTGTGGCCGGGTACGACTTTGTGGACGACGACGAAACCCCACAGGACGAGATGGGCCACGGCTGCGGGGTGGCGGGCATCATCGCGGCCAACCCGGATAACGGCGAGGGCATTGTGGGCGTGGCACCCAACGCGATGATTATGCCGCTGCGCGTACTCGGTGCAGACGGGCGCGGGGATTATTCCAGCATTGCCTCGGCTATTGTGTACGCCGTCAACAATGGGGCCGACGTGATTAACCTGAGCCTTGCCGGGACGGTGCCCTCACAGTTGATGGCCGACACGATTGAGTATGCCATTGAAAACGGCGTAATTGTGGTGGCGGCATCCGGCAACTACGGCACAGACCGGCCCTACTACCCGGCGGCGTTCCCGTCGGTGGTGGCCGTCGGCTCCATTGATTCCAACCTCCAACGCAGCCGCTTTAGTAACTACGGCGATCATGTGACGGTCACTGCCCCAGGCCGAGACATCCTGACGACGACGCCGGACGGCGGCTACGTCATGAGCAGCGGCACGTCGTTTGCCGCGCCGCATGTGGCCGGGCTGGCGGCCATTTCCGAAACGTACAACCAACCGCTCAACACCGAAGACGAGATTGCGTTTGTCTTCGCGCCAGAAGATCAGCCGCAGTGCCCGTGAAGCCAGCCTCATGAATCGCCCGATTGGCGACACTTGATTGGGTTGAATTTGTATACGATTAACACAGAGGCTATTGTTGTCAGCGGGCTGTTAAAATGACATCTATCAGAGTGGCGACTCAGGCACTCGCCTAAGTACCCCTTAGCCCCAAAATGAGGGGTGGAGAACACTGCCGCAGGCGGCAAAACCCCTCTCTCCCATCGCACAGCGGTGCTGTGGGGGTGGGGTGACTGCAAAACCGTCGGGGTGGGGAGTAAGCTGAGTCGTAGCAACTCAACCCTCACACCCTCTTTCCCAAATACTGCTTCAGGGCTGGTAGAGGGGAATTTAGGGGGGGGCGAGGGCACGGTCACCTTTACATACGTTGGCAATCTTCGGGACTTATTGCCCACAGACGGCTTTTTAATATATTGTAATATTTGATGGAATGAAGTCAAATTGTGAACCTGCGTGAGCTAAGCGAACAAACCCATATGGCACCTATTACCGTCCGGTGGACAGATGCCCGCCAGATTGCAATATATGTTGAATTGCAGGCCGGGTGGGGCTGGAACGCGCTTTACACCACCCAAACCGAGGTCAACCAGATGATGGCGCAGCAGCCGCATGTGGTCGATTTGATTTACGACATGTCCACAACACAAATCTTGCCGCGTGGGTACTTTTCGCACCTCAAGCGGATCAACGACGCCTACCCAGAAAACTGCGGCATGGTGCTAATGGTGGGGTGCAATCGGGTGGTGATGCAAATGCTGCGCGGCCTGACGACGAGCTACTGGTATATGGCGCAACGCTTCGCTTTTTGCGACACAGTAGACGAGGCTTACGAGTTGGTTGGCCCCTGAATGCGGAACGGCTGGCCCGTATGAGCCAGCCGTCCGTATTGGGTGCATAGGGAGCTACCCGGTAGGTAAGCTCACCTCAGAGGCGAACAACCTAGTTCGGGGATACCCCCTTATGACCTAATTCCACTAGACCACCTCCTTTCATTTGATTGATAATGAGAGCAATGTAACACACCCCATCACAAAAAACAATTCCCCAACCTATCGCCGGGTAGCTGCACGCACGGGCCGGGGAAAACACGCCTCAGTGAATCTCTTCAACGCGGATAATGCCCTCGGTGCCGCCCCGCTGGATGGCCAACTTAACCTCACCAATGGCGCGGGTCACTTCGATGTCACGCGGGCAGGCTGGCGTGCAGTTGAAAATCGTGCGGCAGCGCCACACGCCGTTTGGCTCACTCAGCACGTCCAGGCGCTCGTCGGTGGCTTCGTCGCGGGTGTCAAAGATGAAGCGGTGAGCCTGCACAATCGCTGCCGGGCCGACGTACTTGTCATTGGCCCAGTAGGACGGGCAGCTTGTGGTGCAGCACGCGCACAAAATGCACTTGGTTGTGTCGTCGAACTTCATGCGGTCCTCGTGCGACTGCAAGCGCTCGCGGCCATCTGCCGGGACAGGGTCGTTGTTGACGAAGTAGGGCAGCACAGAGCGATAGTGATCGAAGAACGGTTCCATGTCTACCAGCAGGTCTTTGAGTACGGGCAGGCCGTTGAGCGGCTCCAACTGAATATACTCACCTACATCTTGAACCAGCACTTTACAGGCCAGCGCGTTTACGCCGTTAATCCGCATCCCATCAGAGCCACACACGCCATGAGCACAGGAGCGGCGCAGGGTCAACGTGCCGTCCTGCTCCCACTTGACGCGGTGCAGCACGTCTAGCACCTGGTCGGTGCCTTCCACGCCGTTAACTTTGAATTCCTGCCAGTAGGGCTTATCTTTGCCAGGCACGTTAGGGTCATACCGGCGGATTTTGACTCTTACATCCATTACGAATTGTTTGCCTCTAATTATGATTGCTAACCGTATTTGATTTTGCACGGCAGCGGACGCGCAACGGCGCATCCACCACCAGAAGATTTGTCATCAACAGCGCCTAGTAAACACGTTCCTTCGGTGCGAAGCGCTCGTCCTTCTCAGCCAGCGACAGGTCAACCTTTTTCTTCGTGTTGAGGTCGTAGTCGCGGGTGGTCGGGTTCAGGTCGATGCCGTCGGTGCGCGTGATGAGGGTGTGAACCATCCAGTTCACGTCGTCGCGCTTGTCGTAGTCCACACGGCTGTGGGCACCCCGGCTTTCCTTACGGGCCAACGCGCTGATGGTCGTGGTTTCGGCCACGTCCAGCATACAGCCAAGCTCCCAGGCTTCCAACAGGTCGCTGTTGAAGTGGTCGCCCTTGTCGTCAATCACGATGTCGGTAGCGTAGCGCTCGCGCAGTTCCTGAATGCAGTCCAGGGCGGCTTGCATTTTGTCTTCCGTGCGGAACACGCTTACAAAGTCCATCATATAGCGCTGCATCGTCTCGCGCAGTTCGCCGGTGCGCGTCTTGCCGTTGCTGGTACGGATGCGCTCCAGTTCGGCTTTGACTTCGCGGGCCGGGTCGTTGGGTACCGGCACAAAGTCAGCTTCTTTAACGTACTCAGCTACTTTCATCCCCGCACGGCGACCGAATACCACCAGGTCCACCAGGGAGTTGGTGCCCAGGCGGTTCGCACCATGACAACTCACGCAGGCGGCCTCACCCGCAGCGTACAGCCCCGGCATCACCGTCCAGTTTTCGTCAATGACCACTTCCGCGTCCACGTTGGTGGGCACGCCGCCCATAGCATAGTGGGCCGTTGGGTGAACGGGCATTGGCTGCTGAACGGGGTCTACACCCAGGTAGGTTCGGCAGAAGTCCAGAATATCCGGCAGTTTGCTTTCGACGTAGTTGCGGTCGATGCGGCGGTCTTCGCCTGCTTCTTCAAAGTAACGGTTCACCGTCTCCGGGCGGATGTCCAGGTGGACGTAGGGCTTGCCGTTGATGCCGCGTCCGGCGGTGATTTCTTCGTAGATAGCCCGGCTAACTATGTCACGGCTGGCAAGGTCTTTAATGCTGGGTGCGTAACGCTCCATGAAGCGCTCACCGTCACTATTGAGCAGCACGCCGCCCTCGCCACGCACACCCTCTGTGATGAGAATGCCCATCTTGGCAATGCCGGTGGGGTGAAACTGGTAGAATTCCATGTCTTGCAGGGGCACACCCCGGCGCAGCGGGATCGCAGCCCCATCGCCGGTCAGGCTGTGCGCGTTAGAGGTCGTTTGCCACACGCGGCCCCAGCCGCCGGTTGCAAATACAGTCGCCTTCCCCTGGAAAATGTGCATGTCACCCGTGCCCAGTTCCCAGGCCACAATGCCACTGGCCTTGCCGTCGTTGACGATGAGGTCAACCACATGGAACTCATCGAAGAAGCGCACGTTTTCCTTGATGCACTGCTGGTACAGCGTTTGCAAGATCATGTGGCCGGTGCGGTCTGCGGCGTGGCAGGCGCGGTGAACCGGCTTTTCACCGAAGTTGCTGGTGTGGCCCCCAAAACGGCGCTGGCTGATGCGCCCGCTCTCAATGCGGTCGAACGGCAGGCCCATGTGTTCCAGTTCAATCACTGCGTCGATAGCTTCTTCGGCCAGCACCATCGCGGCGTCCTGGTCGGCCAGGTAGTCGCCACCCTTAACGGTGTCGTAGGCGTGCCAGATGGGCTGGTCTTCTTCCAGGTTGCCCAGGGCCGCGCCAATACCGCCCTGCGCTGCGCCCGTGTGGGAACGGGTGGGGTACAGCTTGCTCACGACGGCGACGTTAGCACCGCCTTTACTGGCGTAAAGCGCGGCCATCAGGCCAGCGCCACCCGCACCAACAATCACGGCATCAAATTTATGCGTTTTCATCTAACAATACTCCTTCGTCTGCTCTTTGCGTGTTGCTTGTGTATTGACAATTAAAGTGTAGCCTGGCCCGCAGGCCGCGCCCCAGGGATTGGATGTGTGTGCGCCTCGCCAGTCCCTGGTTTTGGGTTTGCGTTAGTGTGCCGCCTGGAGTTCGACGTAAGCCTCGGCGGCGATAGCCAGTGCCTCTTCGTCCACGCCAAACAGCAGCGCCCCGCCCCCCGTGACCAGCAGCACCACCGCACCTATCACACACATATAAATCATAGCGCGTTTGAGCGTGTCGTTGCGGAAGTAATCGGTTAATACATAGCGCAAGCCGTTAAAGCCGTGAACCGTCACCAGGGCCAGCAGGCCGAAGTCGTACACGCGCCACACTGCCACCCCCCCCACGAAGTAATTCCAGCGGTTGGCCACAAACTCGACTGCTGTGCCCGATTCGTTTATGAAATTGGTACCCACGACCGTGTGACCGGCCAGCGTGAGGTCAAACACGCCCTGAATAATGTGCATCATGGCCAGGTGGCCAAACACCAGCGGCACAATCAACACACCGCTCACGCGCATAAAGCTCCACCAGAAGCGCTCCAGGCGGCTGCCCGCGCCCTTGCCCGTCACTGCCGCTGCGGATTCACCCGCCACCACCCCGTACAGGCTGCTGAGGGCCAGCGCAGCGATAATCGCCACCCCAATGCCCACCGCAAACGGGATTTGCGCGGCGATCACCTCGCTGAGCGGTAAGACAAACACATCCGGTTTGGCGTAGTGGTCAATGACGTGGCCCATCATCAGCGCGAAAACCGGAATCAGCAGCACCAGCGTGCCGATAATCACCGCCCAGGCGGCCATTTTCTGGTACTTCCACCAGCCTGGGCGATAGTCCATGACGATGATGCGCAGGCCGTTAAGCGCATGGTAGACAACGGCAGCCACCAGCCCGAACTCGCCAATAGTGAACAACGGCGTTTGGTAAGAGGCAATCGCCTCGACATACAATTCAGGGTAGAACACCGCCCAGGATGTGTCTACGACGTGGATAATCAAAAACAGCACCACACCCAGCCCGGTCAGGCGGTGCAGCACCCAGCTCCATTGGCCGATGGCACCACGATAGCGCAGCGTCTCGGTTAGCGTTGTAACAAGTGAGGTCATTTAGAAGAACTCCCATTAACAATAGAGGGGATTGGTGTGCAATGCAGGATGTAGTGCCCGGTAAACTGATGGATATGTACTTCCTGTAAGTATAGCATTAGCGCCGTAGGGACGACAAGCCATATCGTGACAAACGTCACAGATAACTACTCAGGGGGGAATGTTGGGTACAATACACGCATGAGTGAAGAAATACGCGACCCACTCCGACAACCGAATAAAGACCAATTCATTGTCATCATTGCGGAGCTACGAGAAGTTATCCAAAAACAAGAGGCCCGCATCCAAATCCTTGAATATCAACGCGCTACAAACAGCGGAAAACTGCCAGCCCAACCCCGATGACGAAGCATAATCTATGGTGCGAGGAAGGGCAGCACGAAGCGTATCAGCCACAGGTTGAACGCGCCCAAGCTGCCGGCCAGCACCAGCGGCGTAAGGTATGTGGCGAAGCCACCATAGCGCGGCAAGCGCCGACCCAACCCGCGTGACCAGGCGTCCAGGCCAGCGGCGACCAGCAGCGCAAACGGAATCAGCGCGGTAAACAGGTAACGCCCCTGCACCTGATAGAAGCTCAGGTTGTAGTAGATGTACGCCGCCGCCGAGAAAAACGCGGTCAGCCCCAGCAAAGCGCCGATGGCCAGTTGGCGGGCGGTGGGTTGCTGTTTGGCAATCCAGCCCGTGTAATATACATCATAGACCACGCCCGCGAACGCCCCCACCAGCAACAGCCCAATCTGGCGATAGGCCCAAACAGGCAGTGGCAGGGCCATCCAACCAAACTGGCCCCAAAAGCTGTTGAACGTCGTTTGAATGGCCCCACTCAGGTAGGGGCCAAACCCACCCACTTGCTCAATCTGCTTTGCGGTACGCAGTTGCCCCACCACAACGACATCGTGTGCGGTCAGGCCCAGCACATCCGGGAAGCCGTACACAACGCTGTTCCGCACCCACCACAAGGCCCCAATACTCAGCGCTATCGCCAGCATGGTGCCCCATCCAATCAGAAGGCTGCGCCCGCTGCGCCGGAGGGGTTTGCCGAACACACGCAGCGCTATTCTTGAAACGGTGCGCTTTTGCGGCAGCTTCGGGGCAGTAGGTGCCGACGGGAGGCCCGGAATTTGTAGTTTGCTGATGGCGTTGTAGGCCCCCATGGCCTTGCCCGCTGTTTGCCCAACCATTCCCTGGGCCGCCATCACAACCGGGCGGGCGGCAATGGCAGCGAGTGCGATAAACACCAGGAAGTAGGCCGTTGCTTTGGTCACGAAGGCAAGCCCCACCAGTACGCCGAAGGCCAAGTGCCAGCGCCAGCGGGCTGCCTTGCGGCCAGCGCTGAGGTAATAGGTGGCCACCAGCAGCGTTACAGCGACGAGCAGGTTGGCCAGCGCATCGTTGTTCACGCTGCCCAGGATGGCCGCGTTTTGCGGGACGAACGCGACCAGCGCTGCTGTACCCAAAGCCGTGCCGGGACGCTGCGGGAACATCACCTTTGCGATGAAATATGCACACACCACGATGCCCGCGCCCATCACGACAGATAGCAGGCGGAGGGCTGTCAGGCCGTCACCGTTGGGACCGGGGTTCAGTAGGGCGGAGGCCGTCAGGTAGTAGAGTGGCGGTTGGTGGTCTTCATACTGAACATCGGCAATGCGGCCTGTGAGTTCTGGCGCGAAGCGCTTTGACGTAAGCTGGCTGAGGTAATCGCTGTCCCAGTCGCCCATTTCAATAACCGGGCAGCAGCCATCGGTTTCCAGTTGCAGGATGTAGTTCACATGGGCAGGTTCGTCGGGGGCCTGCCAGGGTGGTGTTTGGGTGGCATACAACCCACCAACGAGCAGATAGCCGCCAACGATTGCAACCAGAATCGCAACATCTAGCCAGTGGTGGAGCGCAACCTGTGAGCGCATTACAGACATGTGACGGGGTGGCAGGGGATTAATCCTGCAAAAAGCCAAAATCCATGTAGTAGAACGTGGCGTCGCCCTGCTCAATCTCACCGTGTTTGCGGAAGATGAACACACCCTTGTTGATACGCTTCATCCGTTTTTTGAGCGTACTCCACTGCGATTTACTTGGGGTGTCATTCCCCGGCTGAATAGTGAAATAGGTTTTTACAAACAGTGCCCGAAAAGCTCTATTACCCAGCGGGCGCACATCTTTAAGCGCTTCCCCAAATACCTTCTGGGCATAGGTATTGGCGTGGCTGTTGTGAACGTCACGAAATTCGGGTAACTCGTTCGTCATCGGGTTGCTTTCTAGTCTGGCCAGTGACGCGCATGACTTAAAATATCGCGCAGCGCGTGTTCAGCATCAGCATAGCGGAAGTTGTACCCTACCTCAAGGAGCCGGTGGGGTAAAACGTGCTGGCTATCTAGCACCACGTCTGCTTGCTCGCCCATCACGGCCCGAAGGGCAAACGACGGCACGGGAATCAAGGGGGCGCGGCCCCGCACATGGGCCACTAAGTTCATGAAATCCTGATTGCGAATAGGATTCGGTGCAACAACATTGTACGGCCCACTGGCTCCACGTTTGTGCATCAAAAAGCGGATGGTGTAGGCTACATCCTCATTGTGAACCCAGGGAATCCACTGGTCACCTTTGCCCAACCGCGCCCCAAACAAATCGGCTGCATTCAGGAAGGCCGGGAACGCACCGCCGTGCTGGTCCAGCACGATGCCAATTCTCAGGAATGCCGTCCGAATGCCTGCGTTTTGTGCCGTTTCTTCCCATTCAACGCAAACCTGGGCACGCCAGTCGTGGCTGGCGGGGGCGTCCTCGGTGATGATGGCCTCGCCTGTGTTGCCATAGTAGCCCACTGCCGATGCTTGGATAAGCGCATGGGGCTTGTGATGAGCCTGTTGGATGGCTGCTACAACTGCCCGCGTTACACTCAGGCGGCTTTCTAGCACGCGCCGTTTGTGGGTTTCCGTCCAGCGCCAGTTTACGGGGTTGTGCCCGGCCAGATTAACGACGTAAGTGTCTTCCTCGTCCAGCAGGTGCCCCCACCCGTCAGTGGTTTCCCCATCCCACTGCACCACACGCGCTCCGACAGGGGTATTGTGGTGATGACTTGGCGGCTTGCGGGACAGAATCACAACGTCGTTCCCTTCCTGCCCCAGCAACTTTGCCAGGGGCCGCCCAATCATGCCACTACCACCCGTGATAATCACGCGCATACGTTGACTCCAACTTTCAACTCAGTTGCACCGATTACGTTTGAGTATTTTTTACAAGATTACAGGCACAAGCGTGCTATTAATGCCCAACAAGAGAATGAAACGTTTCCATCTAGGCTTACAGTTGTACAACGAACGCAGGGTCAATGGGTCATTGCTCACATATTCCTAAACTGACGTGATGGCAAGTGATTATGTATAACGTTGTGGTATGCTTTAGCGTCTTCTTTGAGGGCTGGTCCTGATTTAACCTGGGTTCGTGGGCGTTGCAGGCCACCTGAGCGCCATAGCGGCTAAAGGCTTCGCACAGCCCATAGCCAAGGCCCTGCCCTACGCCCGTCACCAAAACAGAGTGGCCCTCAAATCGTGTCATGGTTCTGCCCTTTGGGTAGCTGCTGGCCGGGTTGCCAGCGATGCAAGGCGGCGGTGGCTTCGGGGGTGCCGTATTCGCGCAGTGCATTGGCCGCTGCGCCCCGCACGGTGTCCGCCGGGTCGTTGAGCAGCGGAATCAGGTCGGGCACAACGGCGGCGTCATTCATATGGCGCAGGGCAGCGACCATTGTTTCTCGGACGCGGTTGTTTCCGTCGGCCAGGGATGTTCGCACATGATTTAGGGCTGCACGGCCCAGGGATGCAAGGCCACTGGCCACAAACGCTCGCACGGTATCGTCTGCATCACCCGCTGCTGCGATCAGGTCTGGCACAATGACGGGGTTCGCCATGGCCCCTAACCGGAACGCCGCCTGCCGCCGTCCAGCCGGGTCCGCGTTCCGCAGGTCGTCAAGTATCCGCTCTAGCTGATAAGCGTCGTTGCTCACACAAGCACCCCATTGGCATAGCGGTCTTCGGCTTCCGTCACAGCCGCTGCCACAGTAGCGACAATGTCTTCCACATCGTCACCGGCCTGTAACACCTGGACGGGTTTGCCCATCCCTAACAAAATGGGGCCGATAGTTTCTGCGCTGCCCAGGCGGGCTAGCAACTTATAGGCGATATTCGCGCTGCCCAAATCTGGGAAGACCAGCACGTTGGCGTCTTTTACCTCGCTGATGGGGTAGCGATCTTCGATGATGCTGGCTACGACGGCTGTGTCTGCCTGCATTTCACCATCTACGGTGATGTTTGGTCGCTTTTTCTTGATAATTTGCACAGCATCCCGGACTTTATTGCTTGCCGGGTGGGGGGCACTGCCAAAGTTAGAAAACGACAGCATGGCCACTTTCGGCTCTATGGATAGGCCGCGAGCGAAATCTGCGGTGAGAATGGCAATTTCGGCCAAAGCCTCCGCATCGGGGTCAATGTTCACGGTGGCATCGGTGAAGAAGTACACCCGCTGTTTGATAATTACGATGTAGACACCGCTGGCATAGTTCACACCCTCACGGGTGCCCACCACTTGCAGCGCTGGCCGAAGCACCTGTGGGTATTCCGCCGTGATGCCGCTGATAAACACATCGGCGTCGCCCATGTGAACCATCATCGGGCCATAGTAGCTGCGGCTGCGAAGCATCCCGTTGGCCACGCGATGCGTCACCCCTTTTCGCACACGCAGCATGTGCAGGGCTTCAACGTAGCGCCCGCGTTGGGTATCGGTGGCCGGGTCTACGATGCGTGGGGCAAAGTTAAGCCCCAACTCTTGAATCTGCTCATGGATGGTCGCCCGTTGTCCCATCAAAATTGGCTCCCCCAGGCCCTCCTCCTGAACGATATAGGCCGCCCGGATGATTTTCGTCTCTTCCCCCTCAGAAAAAGCGATGCGATGTTTGCGGCGGCTGCTGCGGGCACGGCTAATGATGCTGTCGCGCACCTGGTGGCTGTGCCCCTGCCGGGCCAGCAGCGCATGGCGGTATTCGTCCAGGTCAAGCTGGCGACGGGCGACCCCGCTTTCCATTGCGGCTTTGGCCACAGCGGGGGCCACATACAACAGTACACGCGGGTCAAACGGCTTGGGAATGAGATAGTCTCGGCCAAATTTGAGCGCACTCAAGCCGTAGGCGTTCAGCACGCTGTCTGGCACGTCCTCGTGGGCAAGCTGGGCCAGCGCCTGAGAGGCGGCCATCTTCATCTCTTCGTTGATCTGGCTGGCGTAAACGTCTAGCGCACCCCGGAAGATGAACGGGAACCCCAGCACATTATTGACCTGATTGGGGTAATCACTGCGGCCGTGCCAACAATTGCGTCTGGGCGCACCTCACGGGCCACATCGGGCATAATTTCTGGGCGTGGGTTGGCCATTGCAAAAATGATGGGGTCGTGGTTCATGGTTCGCAGCCAGTCCGGCTTTAGCACATCAGCGGCAGATAGGCCCACCACCATGTCGGCCCCTTCCAGCGCTTCGGGCAGGGTGCGGATGCCGCTGTCGTTGGCGAACTTGCGCTTGTAGTCGTCCATGTCTTCGGTGCGGTCACTGTAAACGACGCCGTGAATATCAACCATCGTGATGTTTTCCAGCTTGACGCCCATTTTCACATAGAAGTTTGCTGTCGCAATGGATGCGGCCCCGGCCCCAATCATCACAATTCGCATGTCTTCCATGTGGCGTTGGGTAACTTCACAGGCGTTAAGCAGCGCCGCCCCAGAAATGATAGCTGTACCGTGTTGGTCATCATGAAAAACCGGGATGTCGAGTTCGGCTTTGAGGCGTTCTTCAATGATGAACGCTTCTGGCGCTTTGATGTCTTCCAGGTTAATGCCGCCAAAGGTGGGGGCAATGGCTTTCACGGTTGCAATGACGGCTTCGGGGGTTTCTGCGTCGATTTCAATGTCAAACACGTCTACATCGGCAAAGCGCTTGAACAGCACCCCCTTACCCTCCATCACAGGTTTAGACGGCAGTGCGCCCCGGTTGCCCAGCCCCAAAATCGCGGAGCCGTTGGAAACGACAGCCACAAGATTGGCTTTGGCTGTCAGTTCAAACGCCTCCATCGGGTTCTCATCAATGGCCAGCACAGCTTCTGCCACACCGGGCGAGTAAGCCAGCGATAAATCGCGCTGTGTCGACAGGGGTTTGGTTGGGGTAACTTCAATTTTGCCAGGGCGTCCCCGGCGGTGATACTCGAGTGCGTCAGATTTAGAAACGGACGACATCCGCTTTTCCCTTATGTGATTGTCAAAACAAAGTACTTTGTTTCTAGTCTACCACTCACCGGGGCACGCTTCGTGATAAGTTTCTCAGACTCAGCGCAGGCGAAATTGTTGGCAAATCGCGCTTGTTGCTATAATTGATGGAGTTCCACCCGCAACGGAGAAAACAAGATGGCCAGTCCTAACCGTGAAGAACTAATGGCAATGGCAGTAACGACCTTTAAACAGGGTAATCGTGAAAGCGCCCGCGTGATGTTTCGCCAGGTGATTCAGGATGACCCCCGTAACGAACGCGCTTTGCTGTATATGGCGAAGTTGGCAAATGCGCCAACGGAGCGCAAACTATGGCTGCAAAAGGTGCTGGAGGTTAACCCGGATAATGAAACGGCCCAGGCTGCACTTGGTAAGCTGGAAGCCAGCGCGGAAGAGAGTGAAAACCGAAAGCTGGTGACCTACAGCGGTCTGGTCGGTGGGGCGCTGCTGCTGTCGATCCTGGCATACACAGCCGTTTGGGCGCTGCGCCCGCTGGGCTAGCCCGCTAACAAAGCATACAGACTGTGGCCCAAAATAACATTGAAGCGCAACTGAACGCAGCGATTGACGCAGCCCACCGGGGGGACCATGCCCGTGCCCGCCTGCTGTTGCAAGACGTGGTGCGTGAGGATGTGGACAACGAACTGGCGTGGATGTGGCTGGCAACCACTGCAACTACCGTCCCCGATAAACGCCGCCACCTCCAGCGGGTATTGTCGATCAACCCGAATAACACAACCGCGCAGGCGGCCCTTCAGCGGTTGGGTGGGCCGGTTGCTGGTGTGAACCTGAACAGGCCATCGGAGGCAGATGAGCCACAATCGCCGTGGCGTCGCTATGTGATACTGGCGATTGGTGTGTTGGGTATTGGCTCACTGGCTGTGCTGGTTTTTTCGATTAGCAATGCGGTTCTCTCATCGCTGGATTCAGGCCCAGACACGACCGAAGCCGCCGCTTTCAACACACAGCTAGCCGCCACGCTCAACAGTCCAACCCCGTCAGATACGCCGCCTCCCTCGCTAACGCCAACTATTCTTGGTGTGCTGGTGACACCCGTCCCGGCCACACTGCCGCCCACGTTTACGCCGACTGACGCCCCCACACCCGCCGATACGCCTATCCCAACGGCAACGCGCCCCCCCGCCAGCACGTATGAGTTGATCTACAGCAGTTTTGCCAGCGGGCGTGCTTCACCCAGTTTGCTGCGTATCGCGGGGGATGGCACCGACGAAACCGATCTTGAGGTGACGGGTGAAGGGGCTGTGTTTAGCCCGGACGGGTCGCAGATTGCTTATGTGGCACGCCCCTTAAATGTGGATATAGCACCATCGGAGGAGGCGACGGAAGAAGACATCGCCCCTGACGGCACTGAAGAGGCCCTGCTATCGCGTACCAACACCGCCAGCGATACCATTGAGTTATTTATTGCCCCGGCAGATAATCCGAGTGCGGCGCGGCAGGTAACGTCCTTCGGCAGCGACAGCCTTAGCCGCCCGGCATGGTCACCAGATGGCGCACGGCTGCTGTATGTGCGGGACGGCACCGAACTTGAAAGCATCGGTGTAAGTGGGCAACCGGATGTGGAAACCTACCTCAGCGGGGAAAGCACGGGCCTCAAGAGTGATCCCGTCTGGACGCCGGACGGCAGACAGATTATCTTCGCTTCGGATGTCGCAGTACCCGGCCAGCTTGACCTGTACGCCTACACGCTGGAGGGGGCCACAGAAACGCGCCTGACTGAAGATGTTGGCAACAACTTCGCCCCGTCCGTCTCGCCGGATGGCAGCTTGATTGCGTTCATCAGTGATCGTAACGGCGACAGCGACATCTATCAGATGAGCATAGACGGCTTCGGAGCGCTTTTGCTAACGACGGGCGATGGCGGCGCGGAGGATCAAACCCCGGTTTGGTCCCTGGATGGCCGCTGGATTGCGTTTAGCAGTAACCGGGCTGAAGGGAGTAACTTCCAAATTTACCTCCTCAACCCACAAACCCTGGAAATTAACCAGGTGACTGACGACACCCGAAATAACCGCCTACCGGTTTTTGCCCGGTAGCCCGAAGGAGGGATTGATTTTGGCGAACCAAGACCAAATCAACAAATTGCTGAAGCAGGCAGTGGAAGCGGCCCGCAGTGGTAACAACAACCAGGCCCGCGTTTTGCTAGATGAAATCACAGACCTGGATGAGAAAAACGAACGCGCCTGGTATCTTCTGGCAACCCTGACGGATGACCCGCAGGAAAAGCGCATCTATCTTGAAAATGTGCTTTACGCCAACCCGCACAATGAACGCGCCCAGCAGATGTTGAATGCGCTTGATGGCCGCGATAAGTCCACCGCCAACAAGGGGGTTTCCAGTCGGGCGCGGCTTTATATTGGTGTCGCGCTGATCATTGTGTTTTTGATCGCAGAGGTGGCTCTAATCGGTGTGGGCTTTAACCGCCGGTCTAACGCAACAGCAACAGCCGTTGCCTTCGCTGCCACTAGCACCCAGCAGCGAATCGAGATAGACGATGCTGCGGCCCAAGCTGCTACCGAAACCTCTGCCGCCCAGCAGACGGCTGTCCGCGAGGCAACGGCGATCATTGAAACGCAAACCGCAACGGCTGGCCCGTCGAATACGCCCACCTTCGACCCTACCAACCTGACCTCACCCCCGACCTGGACGCCGGCTGATTTACCCAATGGGGGGGCGGGCGCTGCCGAAGGCGCGGGGGGTGAGGAGCTGCTCTACCCCGCCCCCCCCGCAGAGGTATTCGCGGGGCAGTTTATCATGGCCTGGGGTGGGTTTGACGACAACAACAACGGGCTGTTCCCACTGCGTCGCTACGATCTGGATGCAGGGGGAGTATTCAGTGTAATTGGCGACGATGGCGGCGGCGTAGACCGACTGGAAACAAATAATGTGACAGTAAACCCCGCAACAGGTACCCACATGGTGTATGTTGTGGAGTTAGTCGATACGACAACTGCGCTGGAACGGGCGACCATTAGAGGGCGTGAGTCTCAACTTGTGAGCGATTTGTGGGGTACCCTGGAGCGCGTCTTGAATACCGAACAGGCACACTACGCTTTGGATGGCAGTAAACTCGTGTTCATTGGGGAAAGCAACACGACGAATACAAAGGAAATATGGATGATCGACTTCGACCTGCCCCCCACTCCAAACAGTGTACCGCTTATTCAAATCACTGCGGATGACACACAGTACAGTTCCCCGATTGTTTCCGTTGACAACAGCCAGATTATCGCCATTCAAGCTGATCCGAATAATGCGAACGAGCCTGATCTTGTGAGTATTGATATTGCCTCTGGCCAAATCACTCAGTTGACGCAAGATGGGTTTGGCCTTGCCGAACAGGAAGCTACAATTTCACCCGATGGGCAGACGGTGGTTTACGTTGCATCCGAAGGCAATGACCCTGATGCTCCTGCTGACCTGATTCAGTTGAACCTGAACAGCCTCAGTGCTCGCCCGGTGATCCGAACGGTTGACATTGATGAGCGCAACCCGGTTTTTAGCGCTGATGGCCGCTACCTGGCTTACGCCAGCGATGAAAGCGGGGTTTACAACATTTACATCCGTGACCTGGAAACGGGCGATACATTCCAGTTGAGCAATGAAACGCTTGATCCGGTTTTTCCCGGCAGTTGGTATCAGCCAGGGGTTGTGCCAGAACGCCCCCCCCTGGAAACGCTGCCAACCCCCGTTATTGTGCCTGTGCCGGGGGCTGAATCTTAGTTAGGAAGTTACTCACCTGCTGGTGGCGATACGTCGCTGGCAGGCTGAGTGGGCAGGCTGGTTAGGGTCGCTCGTAGTGCTGCCGCCTGCCTGACAAGCTGCTGTGTCGCAAAGGCCAATCTGTTCAGGTTGATGTTGGCGGAATCGACGGCATCTGTTTGTTGTTGTAACGTTTGGCGGATGTCTGTCGCTGCCTTGTCTACCGTGTTGATCCCTTGCAGCCCCTGATGAAAAGACTGGCTAGCCCCCCTGATATTTTGGACTTCTTGATCGACCTGCGTCATACCCGTTTCGGTCGCATTGATTGTGGTGGTGATGGCCGCTTGTACCTCATGGAGAAGTTGCCGAACCTGATCGGCAGCGGTGGTGGACTGGCTGGCCAAAAGGCGCACTTCATCGGCTACTACTGTGAAGCCGCGCCCCTGAACGCCAGCACGGGCGGCTTCGATGGAGGCGTTGAGTGCAAGCAGGTTGGATTGGGTCGCAATCTCACTAACAGACACGATAATGGCGTCAATCTGGCGGGTGAGGGCTGCTAAGGTGGCAATCGTTTCGGCAATGATGGCGACCTGCTGCCGGATTTGTACCATGCCGTTCACCGCTTCGGAAATCGTCTGTTGGCCGTCGTTGAGTTCGACTTCGATAGTGTGGGTGTTCTGGCTCAAGGAGTGGACGCGCTGGTTGACCTGAGCGGTTTGTTCCATCAAAGATTGCAGAATAGTCATTGTTTGTTGAATCACCCCCTCGATTTCGCCTGTGATGTTGGGGGGTGTACCCAGCGATTGTTGAGCGCTGCGGACGGCAGCGTGCAGGGCATCGTCACGGGGTGGTAGGGTGATTTCATCAGTGACAAGTTTGGGGGAGTTGTGCTGTTCCAGCCGGGGCACATCTTGCAGGGCATACCAGATGACGAGGCCGCATAGGCTCAACACGACAGAACTGGCCCATCCCCAGGCTGCCCCAGGGAAGATGCCATTGCCCAGCAGGAAAAGCAGACCAGTCAAAACAGATCCAACAGCAGTGATACGCGCAGCACGCAAACGGGATAGGGTCATAGTTGTGGACTTTGCGAGTGAGTTGTGATGATTTGTTAAGGCAAGCATAGATTGAAGATAGGGTTGCTTCAAGAGTGATGCAGTTTAGGGGCGCTTGGTTTATGATGATGACCAGCAATCGGGAAATTCACCCATGTGAATGCAGGGGCATACCAAGCCGAAGGAGCCATCAATGCGTTTGACACGTCTAATTTTGCTGTGGCCGTTGTTGCTACTCGTCGCCTGCGGGAACCAACCCGAAGAAACGGCTCAACTCCCTGGTCAAATGGGGGATGCGACCGTCAACTGGCCGGACGATCCGTCTTATGTTGTTTTTCAAATAGACATTGTAGGCGGGCCAGAAGAGTTCGATAACCGCAACGACATTCCACTTTGTACAATCTATGGTGATGGGCGCATTGTATGGCTGGGCAATTCGCAGCCAGGGCAAACGCTGGTGCTGTTTGACGTGCTCAACCCGGATATTATCCGCAACTTCGTCTTAAACCTGGTTGTAAACTACGACATTTATGATTACAACGAACTGGCCGATGTGCAGCCCCTTGGGGAACAGCGCCCCGTTTACGAGCAGATTCAGGTCAATATATCCAACCAATTTCACATTACCGACGGGTTTGAAAACTGGCCGACCAGTTACTTTACGGACATCCTGACAGAGTGCCAGAATGTGAGCAGTGCCCCGGCTCAGTTTGAACCCAGCGGCGGTTGGATGAGCGCAACCTATGCCAATAACTCAACGGACGCCACGATTATTGACTGGAATGCTGAGGCTTCTGGGATTGATTTGGCCCAGCTAGCAGCATTAGAGGAGCGCCTGTGGGTTGATAACGAGGTCTTACCTATCCTGTGGAACATCATGGTGACATCACCGCGCAATCGTGTCTTCCGGCAGGATGACAGCTTCTACACGGTGGCCTTTGAAGTGCCCAGTGTTCACCGAGAAGCCCCGCCTGCGCCTACCATTGAGGAATTGCCCAATGCACGCAGCCTGATTGACCAGGGCGATGATGGGGAGTCTTAGAATCTATTTGAGAAGTTTGTGAGGGCGCTGCCCTCACACTCTCGGCAGGGTGCAGGGATGCTAATCCCTTGTGGGGTATGGGGTGAAACCCCATGCTTTTGCTTTTCAAACGGCCTCTTCGTTATTTCGGTGTGCGGGCGCGTAAGGTCGCGCCCTTTGAGGAGCTTTTTGTATGAAACTCTACTTGATGCGCCACGGCCATGCTGAGCTGGGTAATGGCATGGCCGATGAAGATCGGGCGCTGACGGCGATGGGGGTTGAGCGTATTCACAATGCGGCCCGTGTGCTAGCCCAGGCAGGGATTGCCCCCGCGCACATTTACAGCAGCCCGCGTGTACGAGCGCAACAAACGGCTGAGATTGTGGCTGATGCCCTCGGCAAAACAGTCGAAATCCATCAAGCGGTCAACTTTGGGTTCAACGTGGACGCAATCCGCGACTTTATTGCTCAGACGAATGGTGAGGATGTGGACCTGATGTTCGTCGGGCACGAGCCAACGCTTAGTAACACTATTGCGGTCCTCACGCACGGTGAAGTGGTAATGAAACCGGGCAGTTTTGCCCGAATTGACGTTACATCACGGCTAGCGCCAAGCGGTGAATTGGTGTGGCTTATCGCGCCAAAGGTATTTGACGCACTGGCTACAATGTGAGTTAGGCGTCGTCCCCATCCCGCAGGGATTGCACGATGTCTGTGAGCGTGGCTGTTTGGGCGCGTTCGCGGGCATCCCAAATAACACGCGGGCAAATTTCAGATTCGAGCAGGTCGAACAGGTCAAGCGCGTGTTGGCGTGTAGCACTGCGGGTATGGGGTTGCGCGATCACGAAAGCAAGCAGGTTGGCTGCTTGTTCTTTGCGATTTTCGTCAATGAGGGTGTCAGCAAGGGCGACGATTGCGGCAAGGATTAGCGGAGTGTTGTCAGTGAGGTGGTCGAGTTCCACAGTTGAGTTTGTGGTTTGTGGAAAACAAAAGAGCGGTGCATTTGCACCGCTCTTCCGTTCCCCATCGCTGAACTTAGATGTTCACAACGATGTTGGAGAAGACGTTACCGACTGCCGGCCCAAGCAGAGCCAGGATGACGATAACAACTACAGCGACCAGTACCAGAATCAGAGCGTATTCAACAAGGCCCTGACCCTCTTCACGTGGCTGGTAGATCATGATGATGCCTCCTATTAGGATGATTATTGGTTGCCATCGCAACCTGACTACAAAATATCACAGTGCATGTTGGCTTGTCAAAGCGTAAAGCCAACTTTTGCAGGGTTTTAACAAAACCTGTTTGCATGACTAAATCTGGCTATTACTGGCTGCTGTGCTGGATGGGATGGCACTCAAATGGTCGCTCAGGGCCGTCATAGGCTGGCTTAGCGATTCAGGAAGGTCATCGGATTGGGCTAGCATTTGCACCCAATACTGGTCGTTCAGGTTGGCGGCATACAGCGCCGTCAGCGAGTGATCGGTGACGTTTTCTAACAAGTAGGGGTACTCGTCGCCCAGGTGATAGCGCACAGCCTCTAGCACGGTTTTCATGGACATATCGCGCCCGTCAACGTGGATGGTGATCTGCTCAGCCGCTGCTGCGCTCAAATTCGCCTGAGCCATGTGTTTTTCAATCGCAGTCAGGTGGGCCTGCCCGTCTTTCATCCACTTGAACAGCACCGGGAATTTACGCTCTGCGGGGGATTGAATGGTTTCGCCGCGAAGGGTCAGGCGCAGCGCCTCGAAAAAGGCCCGAAGGTTGTGCATGGCGTTCCTTGCGTTCGATTTCGGTCAACGTCCCTCAGTTTAACGTCTCAGGTATCGCAGAACGAGTTCGACCCCGGCCCCGACGATGAGAATCATCTGCACTGCGATGGCAAGCAACAGCCATGGCGACCGATCTGGCAGGACAGTGATGCGGGCTTGCTCAGCCTGCCCGCCAACCGGGAGGGCTTGATTTTCGTCGGGCACGGCAGCAATGGCCAGCGGTGTTTCAGTTGCGGTTGATAAAGGTTGTAGTGTTGTGACGGCATCCGTTGTGGGTGTGGTCGTCAGGGTGGGTTGTGATTGGGTGACAGTTGGGGTGGCCGTCCTGGTGGGTTGGGGTGTGCGCGTGGCCGTTGGTTCAGCCGGTGTTGGGGTGTAGGTGCCATCTGCCGGTGGGACGAGCAGCACGCCGCCAATTTCGAGTTCGCGCACGCTGAATTCGTCCATCTCGTTGATTTCTAGCATGTAGGGCACATCATCCCAGGTGTAACCATAAAGAAGCGCAATGTCCCCGATGGTGTCGCCCGATTGAATTTCGTGCATCAGGTTGCCGACGGCATCCACACCCACCACGTAAGATGGCGGCGGCGGCACTGGCGCAGCGGACTCACCGCTGCTGGCATTGCTGGCAGATGCAGGGCTGCCGTTGGCTGTGAGGTTACTAGGCGCGGTGCCCCCGAAGACGAGCACATAGGCTGTGCCAATGCTGCCGCTGGCGGTGGCAATACCCACATGCTGATAGGCGGGGTTGGTCAGGCTGCGGTAATGCATCCCACTGTTGACCCAAAACGTCCAGGCGGTGTCTACCCCGGCATTCCCCGCATAGATGTTTTCGCTTACCCACTGTGACCCGTAACCTGCGGCGGCGGCGCGTGTTCTAGGGGTAGAGCCGTCCGCCTGTGTGTGGCTAACCTGGCCGGTTACAGCCATCCACTGGGCATGATTGAGCGCTGCCTGGCTGAGCGCACCGTTCAGGGTGTAGGGGGGCAGCCCCACCGACGCCCGCAAGCTGTTGATGCGGTTGAGCAGGTCATTTTCACTTTGGGCACTGGCAACGGCTGCCACGCTCAGCAGCAAGATGACAACCGTTACAAACCTGAGTTTTTGGGTGTGATGCATAGGGTTTTTCACGAAAACCATCACTTCAATACAAACGGCGAGTAGTTTGGCACAGCCCATCTTTTTTGTGTAGCAACAGTTTTACTTGACAGCGCCGTTTTGGCGTTATAATGAATTCGTTGCAAAATTGTAAACCAAACAGGGAACTTCAATGTCCGTTCTGCCGAGCGCTTTTTTTGTCGTGATACTGAGCTATTTGATCGGGGCCATTCCCTTTGCCTACATCGTCGCCCGGCTCAACGGCATCAATATCTTTGAAGTGGGCAGCGGCAACATGGGCACCACCAACGTGATTCGGGCTGTCGGTCCGGTACGTGGGATTGGCGTGCTGCTGCTGGACTTGATTAAGGGTATTGTCGCTATTTTGATTGCTCGCATCATCTTACAGCCTTACGCCGATACGGCAACTGTACTGGCCGCGATTGCCGCGATTGTGGGGCATAATTGGTCTGTCTTCGCCTGGATGGTCACCGGTAAGCTGCGTGGGGGTAAGGGCGCAGCCACGGCCCTGGGTACCTTCCTGATGGTTGCCCCCATCTGGCTGACGGTTGTTATGCTGGCGGTTGGTACCACCATTTTGCTGCGAACGCGCTACATGTCATTGGCGGTGTTAGTGATGGTTTGCATCGCTGCGCCTGCCCTGGTAATTCTGTCGGTTGTGCCTGCCAGCCCACTCAATGAGAATCATCTCGTATATGCCCTAGCCCTTACTGGCATGATCTTCTACCGCTTTCGTGACAACATCCAGCGGCTGCGGGCCGGTGATGAACGTCGTGTGGGTGAACGCGCTTAGATGCACCACAAACGTCGGTGGTTTACAAGGGGGCTGGGTGCCGCTGTGTTGCTCATGGTAGCTAGTATGATGCTCGCCCCTGGTCGCCTACCCGTTTTTGCCCAGCGCCCCACACTGCCCCCGTCATGGACGCCGACCTTCACACCTACAGCGACGGAGACCTTTACCCCAACCATGACGCCCAGCCCCACACACACACTCAGTCCAGCAGAATTTTGTGAGGCTCAGTTCTTCACCGTTATTCCAGGGTCGGGTACGTCTGTGCCGTTCACAGGCGCGTTCAAGGCACTGGTTGGGTCTGACGCGGCAAATACCACGCTGATCTTCCGGTTGACGCATCGCCTGGGGGGTGAGCAAGCCGTTGAGGAGTATCCACGTCCCCGGCTGGTAAATTTTGAGGTACCTATTCGTGTGCTGCCGCGCCCTGGTTTATATGACTGGCAGTTCCAACTGGTAGATGCAGACGGAAACGTGCTGTGTGAGGAAAGCGGGTACTTCTTCGCGGGCCGTGAGGAGTGGGTTACGCCAACGGCAACACCTACGGAGGCACCGCCCGTTGTTGTGGTGACGGCCACGCCCCAAAACACACCAACGCCGATTGTTATCATTGTCACGGCCACCCCGGAAGGGTTTGAACCCACACCTGAACCCGCCATCCGTGAGCGCCTGACGCCAACTATGCCGCCAACGGCTATCACCCCAGACCGCTAACTTACGATACAATCAAAATCGCTAATGAACACTTATGAGTCGAAGCTCCAACAGGAAGCAGCCCTGTGGGGCAGTGTTGACGTACAGGGTGCCGTTACCACCCCACCGGACTGGCGCATCCACCGTGATTTGCTGCACAACATTGTCATGCATACCGCAGACGTTGACGCGCTGTTAGCGCTGGTTGCCCCCGGAATGCAAACGCTGGAATTGGGGTGCGGTTCCGGGTGGTTGACGCTGGCGATGGCCCAACAGGGCGCGACCGCAACGGGCCTGGACATTAGCGAACGGTCGCTGGATGTGGCAACAATCTACTATGACGCCATCGCGGGGGAAGTCACGGGTTGCGTAATGTATGAGGTGGCTGATCTGAACCGCCTGACGCTGCCCGCTGCCACCTACGACATGATCGTGACGCGGGGCACGCTGCACCACCTCATCGAGATGGAACACGTTGTTGCCGAGGTGTACAAAGCCCTTAAACCGGGGGGCCTGTTTTGGGTGAGCGACCAGGATGGCGACGAGGCATTACATACTGCCCTGTTCGCCAGTGCCTTAATGTTTGTGCTGCCAACGGTGGTGAGCTACCGGGATAAGGTACGCGGCCTGTTGCAGTTTGGGGTACAGGCACCGCAGCGCATCAAAGCCAGCATGGAGGCCGAGGGCCTGTCCCCGTTTGAAGGGGCTGGACGCGAGCATGATTGGGTGTCGCTGGTTAAGCAGCGCTTTCTGATCGAGCGGCAGATCATCAAACCCGCCGTCACGGGCTACATGGCCCATCAGCTTGACTTACCCTATATCCAGGCCGTGGCTGCGCTGCGGGTAATCAAGTTGGTTGATAACGTCCTGACAAAACTCGGCGTAATCCACTCAACGGGCGTAATTTTGTATGCTCGTAAGCCGCTGGCGACGTGAGGACTCATTTAGAGTGGGGTGTTGCTGCTGGCAGGGCTGCGGTATAAATCTTGTGTTAGCAATCGCGCCTGTTGATTGCTGCTTGAACCTTTCCCGTCTATACTGACCCTCTAGCATAGAGGCAAAAGATCCCAACATGATAAGCCAGAAAACCCTCGAGACGCTCGAACTACAAAAGGTTTTGGAGCGCCTCGCCAATTACACGTCTTTTTCCGCCGGGAAGGAGATGGCCCGCGACCTCTTCCCGACGACGAATTTAGAAGAAGCCCAGACGTGGCAGCAGGAAGTGGCCGAAGTGCGCGAGTTGATGGAGAAAAACGAAAACCGTATCAACCTGGGCAGCGTGCGGGATGTGCGCGATGTGGCCATTTCCGCTGTGCGTGGGGTGGTCATTGAGCCAAACGTCCTGCTGGACATCCGGCTAACGCTGCGCCGCGCCGAAACAATCAAGCGCACGCTAACGAAAATGAAGCACCAGTTCCCGCTGTTGGCCAACATCGTCACGGAAATTGAGCCGTGCAACGAGCTACAGCAGTCTATCGAAAAGGCCATTGACGATAACGGCGAAGTCCGGGACAGCGCCAGCCCACGTCTGGCGATCATCCGGCGTGACCTGAAAACCACGTTCGACAAGCTGCAAACCAAGCTCAACCGCATTATCAGCAGCCCGAACACCGCCCAATACCTGCAAGAAAGCATCATCACGATGCGGAATGGGCGCTATGTGGTGCCCGTAAAGGCGGATTTTAAGGGGCGGCTGCGCGGCATTTTGCATGATACGTCTTCATCTGGCGCGACGGTGTTCATTGAGCCGGAAGCCACTGTGGAACTCAACAACGAGTGGCGCGACCTGCAACTGCAAGAGGAGAAGGAAATCCGGCGCATTTTGGCCACGCTGACCGAAGAGGTGGGCGAAAACAGCGAGGATGTCGTCCGCACAGTGGATGTATTGGCCTACATTGACCTCGTGAAAGCAAAGGCCGAGTTTGCCGAGCAGATCAATGGAGCGCAGCCGGTGCTGATGCCGTTCAAACAGCGCGGTAGCCACCCGAACCACCCCGGCAGCATGATCTACTTTGAGCAAGCCCGCCACCCGCTTATTCCTGGCAAGGTGGTGCCAATTGATGTCGAGTTTGACGACGACACATGGTCACTGGTCATCACCGGGCCGAACACGGGCGGTAAAACCGTCGCGCTGAAGACGGTTGGCCTGTTAACGCTAATGGCCCAGTGTGGGCTGCATCTGCCGTGTGTGGATGCCAAGCTATCTGTGTTTGAGGGCATTTATGCAGATATTGGCGATGAACAGAGCATCGAGCAATCGCTGAGTACGTTTTCCGCGCACATGACAAACACCATCGACATCCTGGAAAAGTGCGATGATCGCTCACTGGTGCTGCTGGATGAGGTCGGCGCAGGGACTGACCCGGCAGAAGGGTCGGCGTTGGCACGGGCAATCCTGAACAATCTGGTGGCCAAGCGGGCAACGACGATGGTCACAACGCACCACCCTGAACTCAAGTCCTATGCGGTCGAAACCGAGGGCATC
This sequence comes from Anaerolineae bacterium, assembly GCA_034437575.1. Classification (GTDB taxonomy): domain Bacteria; phylum Chloroflexota; class Anaerolineae; order Aggregatilineales; family Phototrophicaceae; genus DAOTTY01. Next base: position 28,920 of record DAOTTY010000034.1, read on the forward strand.
CGTAATGCCAGCGTGGAATTTGACATCGAAACGCTGTCGCCTACCTACCGCCTGATTATCGGCTTGCCGGGGCGCTCTAATGCGCTGGCAATCGCCTCTCGATTGGGCCTGCAAGAGACCGTCATTGAAGACGCCCGCACGATGGTCAGCAGTGCTGACCTTGACGCAGACAAGATGCTTGACGAAATCCACCGCTCACGCGAAGAAGCCCGCCGCCGCGAGGCCGATATTGCTGCCTTGCAAGAAGACATCGAAGCGGAACGGGCCGAATTACGAGAACGGTTGGACAAGCTGGAAGACGAACGCCGCGATGTGTTGATTCAGGCGCAGCGCAAGGCGGAAAGCGAGGTCAACGAACTGCGTGAGGAACTCAAACGACTGCGAAAGGACATGCGCTCGGCTTCCATGCCGCTGGAAAATCTACGCGCCATCCAGGAGACGGCAGACCGACTGGTAGAATATGCGCGTCAGCCCTTTGAGGGCGCGGATGCCGTCGAGGTGCCCCCGGCATATGAATCTACGTGGAAGCCGCGCCTGGGCGACACGGTGTGGATGGAAACACTCAAGGCCGAAGGCCAGGTGGTGGAACTGGAACGTGAGGAGGCGCTGGTTCAGGTGGGCACGCTCAAAATCCGAGCGGGCATTCACGACCTCAAGCGCCCCAACCGCCAGGACAAGCGCGTGGCTGAAAAGGAGCGGTCGCGGCGGCGGACGGGCACAACCCAGTACAAGGAGGCGCACCCACAGGTGGAATCGCCAGGGTTGGAACTGGACCTGCGCGGCCAACGGGTTGAGCAAGCCCTTAAAAACCTGGACGAGTACATCGACGCAGCTTACCTGAGCGGCCTGCCCTTCGCCCGCGTGATTCACGGTAAGGGCACGGGCGCACTACGCAAGGCCGTCCGTGAGATGGTAGAAGCCCATCCACTTGTGAATAAGGTCATCGAGGCCAAGCCCAACGAGGGCGGTGAAGGCGTCACAGTTATTCATATGGCGTCACTGCGCTAGGGGTTGGCTTAGGAATCGTCCGAGCGTGTCTTATTTGTGCAATCTGGCGTGTATAATGCACGCATAAACGTATACGAACAGGTACGCTCTGATGCTCAAATCCACAGGAAGCTGGTTGTTCAACACGGTTGTCATCCCGATATATGTGGGGGTTATGGAGCGCATACTGGGCTGGCAGGTTGACGGCTACACAATTACAGAGCGTAAGCTCATCCTGCTGACGGAGCCGCATACGTCCAATTTTGACATCATGGTGGTGTTCTATTGGGCGTGCAAGATACGGCGTCGCGTTCACTTTGTCATCAAAAAAGAGACGCAAAACTGGTTCTTGATTGGGCGCTTTTTGACGTGGGCTGGCGCGATTTACATCGACCGGGATGCCCCCTTGAGTGCCCTCAAAACCATTCTACGCGAACTGCGGGCCAAAGATGACTTCATCTTGCTGATTGCCCCAAGCGGCACCCGCAAATATACCGATGGCTGGAAGCCCGGATTCTATTACATCGCACAAAAGGCCAAAGTGCCCATTATCGCCGCCGGGGCAGATTTCGCCCGTAAGCGGGCCATAATTGCCACCCCACTCTACCCTACTGGCGATATTCACGCGGACATTGAGCGAATGCGCCCGTTCCTGGAGCAAATTACAGCCAAACATCCTGAGCGAGTTGCCCCTATCCGTTTGCTGGCAGAAAAACAGGAAAACGTGCCCATTTAGGCAGTTTTTAGTCAAAAACCACAGAATCCCACGAAAAAGCGTTGGCGCAGTTACATAAAGTTCAGTACAATGCCTAACAGAATGAATTTCTATATAAAGGCAGGCGTCAATTGGGCAAGAACTTCTCAATCCAACCCCAAACCCATGAAGGTGGGTGCTATGTGTTATGTGTTATTCATCAATGGCAAGACTGGCACCAGATTCGAGAAGGCGTTGTTAAGGTCAAGCAAGCCGTTGATACGATGCCCACTACAAAGCATGTGGTTTACGTTTTCAAAAACAACATAGAGGTTCCCAAGCCCTGGTCACTGCCGCTGATTGCACAGTTTTTAGAAACCCTTCACGCAACGGGCCACACAAGCGTATTGGTTAACGCCCCACGCCAACTGCGGGTATTCGTGCGGATGGCCCAGCAGGTTTATGATTCTGATGATACACAACCTGGCGTGGTCTTTGTGGACGCGCTAACTGATTTACCGTACACAACACCTGCGGCAGCGGTGCCTGCACGTTAGGCTGGTTTATGGCCGCTGGTGTACTGGTCTAGCAGCCCCAGCCGCTTACAGTACTGCTGGTAGCTGCTCTCAAACGCGGATGGGTTGCCTGCCTGGGCAAAAACCAACCGCATGTCATAGGCATCCTCATCGTTATCGAAGTAGTATCCCTGTTTGATGCCGTGTACCTGAAAGCCATGTTTTCGATACAGCGCCTGCGCGGGCTTATTACTCACACGCACTTCTAAAACCACATAGCGCACGCCCAACGTCAGCGCACGGCGCAGCATTGCCACCAGCGCCAACTCTCCCCACCCCTGGCCGCGATAGTCCGGGTGACTGGCAATCGTGCTGATGTGGGCTTCATCACCGAAGTGCCACAACCCCCCATACGCCAACAACACATGATTGAAGCGCTGCCGCCGGGTGAGCGACTGCCACAGGCTTTGCCACTGATGGGTGGTGGGTAGGCGTTCGATGCGGTCTACGGCAACCATGTGGCTGTAATGGGAGCGGGTGATTTCTCGCAGGTAGGTTTGGGTTGACCAGGGCGTTGAGAAAGACCGTTCCTCGATCCAACTCACCTGCGCCAAATCTGAGGGCCGCAAGTAGCGGACGCGATAAAGCGATTGGTGTTGCGACATGCTAGCAGCCTAGGGTGTATTTGCCTGAATGGGGTTCATGTAGTAGGGAATAACGGAGGTTGCCAGGAAGTCATCTGGCGTGCCAGCCTGCAAGCGTTGGGCGGCGACTTCTGCGGCGAAGCTGGCACGGCGTAAACTGTAGGCAGCCGGCGCGAATTCAACGCGCAGGTCGGGGTTAGCCTGTAGTGCCTCGTGATGCGCTTTTCGCCCACTGTCGTCAATTTCCCCCGCCAGGGTAGCCCTGCCGTCAATCGTTTGGTAAAGGCCATCCCAGGCAAACAGGCGCGGCTCCCCGCGCTGAACCCAACTGGCGAAGTTCCAGCGGTAGCGCCCGGCGATGACGCGCCCGCGCCCGGCCTGTATCACAGCAATCAACGTGCCATCGTATTTGGGCTGCCCGGCCACCAGGGCCTCCAGCGTCGTAACGCTAACGAGCGGCAGTTGGCGGGCAGCGGCCAGCCCCTTGGCCATAGATACGCCGATACGAACCCCGGTGTAAGACCCTGGCCCGGCTACCACCGCCAGCGCGGTCAGGTCATCGGCAGTTACGCCTGTGTGTTGCAGCAGGGTTGCTGTAGCCGCCGCCAGCGTTTCCGTATGATTGTTGGGGGCCTGCCAGGTTTGCTCGGCCAGCAGCGTGTGTTCGGTACGGATGGCGAGGCTGAGCATTCGGGTGGCGGTGTCAATGGCTAATAGCAGCATGTTAGATGCCAAATGCCTGTTCGCGGAAATGTTCAACCAGGGTTTCGTAACGGTCGCCAGTGCTGTCTAGCAGCAGGTTGCGCCGTGTAGAATCAATCACGCGCAGTTCAATACGCAGGCGCTGCGGTGGTAAAACAGACTCGATTCGCTCAGCCCACTCAATCAATAAAATGCCATTACGATCCAGCATGTCATCGAAGCCAACCGTATCAATTTCGTCAGCGCTTTGCAATCGGTAACAGTCCAGATGAAACAGGGACGCACCATCACCCCGGCGGTGTTCGTGAACCAGTGTAAAAGTTGGGCTGGTTAGCGGATAGGTGGCACCCCATCCCTTACCAACGCCGCTTGCGAAAACCGTTTTCCCGGCACCCATGTCCCCGGCCAAGCAGATGATGTCGCCGGGGGCTAGCAATTTGCCCATACGCGCCCCCAAACGGGCCGTTTGCTGTGGGCTATGGCTGATGATGTCCAGCTCACCTTCACGGATGATTGGCACAACAGGGTCTCTCTCGCATGGGTTCATGTTGGCTCACAATGCTGCCGATTATACACAGTCCGCCGATTGCGGTAAACCGGAGCCAGCGGTTACAGCAGGGCGATTGCGTTCTAGGTGAATCCCCCTCACCCCGGCGCTGACGCGCTACCGCTCGCCCACTTTCCGCCGCTGTACGGCTGGGGCGAAGGGGGCTGAGGGGGTGAAGGGCAACATAGGGAGAGCGCGCTTGCCCTGGCAGTCATAGGCTTTAACCGCAATTACACGATAGCTTAACGAAATCAATGGGTCATTTTGTTGATATGACGATTTAGACGCCCTATAATACGAGGATAGATGCTACAGGCGGAGTGGTCGGTTCGTGTTTCCATCAAGCATTGGCAAACAAGTGACTGTTATCGTTGTCGTGGCCAGTGCCACGCTGGCCTTGCTGACGATGGGGCTGGTTCTGTTTATCGACCTGCAAACCCAGCGCCGTGCGACCGAAACCGCACTGCTTGAAAATCATCTCGCTATCATTAACCTGATAAGGTATGAAATCGACGATATTGCACAGCGCGTGAACGCCGTCGCCGAGCAAACTTCCCCCGACAACATCACTGTAGACAGCCTGCGGCGCAGCGTGGTGAGTGCGGTTGGCCTGGGGCCAAACACAAACATCGTCAACATTCACCTGTATGACGAGCAGAATGTCATCACGCTGGACTATCATGCGTCGGGGAACCCGGAGGCGCGTGCAAACACACCCCTTGGCGGCCTGAACGAGGTGCTTGCCCTGCCCCCCGATGAAACCTACTGGCTAAATATCGCCCTCACCCGTGATGAGGCGATGTGGCACGGGCCATTTATGCCAGATTACGGCACGTTTGATCAACTTGTGATGGCTTATGCTGTGCCCCTGGAAGTGGGCCTGCTATGGGCTGAAGTGCCCGTCAGCGTTTACGACGGCATTGTCCGGTCTTTTCTAGAAACGCAGGGCGCGGGCAATGTTGAAGGGTATGCCTTCATGATGACGCAGGCCGGTGACATTATCGCCAGCATAGAGCCGCCCAACGCGCTGCCAGAGGTGGGGAACCGCCTGCCAGGTATGATCCAGTTGCCCGGTTACCCCGAAGCGGTCAACAACAGTCAGGCAGGTAATCTGGGCATCCCGACCCGCATGGCAGACCCCCTTGACAACCGGGGACAGAACTATGTGCTGAACGATGTTATTCCGCGCACGGGTTGGCGTCTCGTCCGTGTGATTCCTGATACCGTTTTGGTGGATGCTGTGCCCCCGCGCAGCACGGCTGCTGTGATCGGGATTGTTATCGTCGCCCTGATGGGGATTGGCTACGGTATCAATCGCTACATGAATCGCGTCGTCCTGTCCCCATTGAAGCGGTTGACCACCGCAGCGCACACCATTGGGGCCGGGGACTTGCGCTATCAGATTGCCCACCAAAATCATACCGACGAAATCGGACATCTGGCGGTTGCCCTGGAGGAAATGAAGTCCAACCTGTCTCAGTCTTACAGCCAACTGGAGGATTGGAGCAGCTCGCTTGAGCAGCGGGTGAAGGTCCGCACACGCGAATTGGAGATTGCCCGCCGCAAAGCCCAGGCCAGCGCCAATGAATTACGCGCAGTTTATGACGAATCGTTATTGGTTGTCAGTGCCTATCAATTGCAGACGATCCTGCAAACGCTGATGCAGCGCATCCACACGCTGCTGGATGCAAGCTACACAGCCGTTTGGCTGGTTGAAGAAGATCAAGGTCACCTGCGCTTAGTTAACAACACGAGCGAAAATAAGGCGGCCATCGGCAATACGCTGCGGCTAGGGGAGGGCCTGGCTGGACGGACAGCCCTCGAACATAAGCTGCAAGTGGTTGAGGACTATCCCAATTGGAGCTACCGCGAGACGGTGGAAGCCGCAGCGAACTTGCATCAAGCGATGGCCGTGCCCCTGGTATTTTCTAACGATATTATCGGGGCGGTGGTGGTTGGCCGCACCTATGAAGCCCCCTTCTTTGAGGTGGATGACCAGCGGTTGCTGCGCTTGTTTGCCAACCTGGTGACCCCGGCTGTGCGTAATGCACAGTTATTTGTGCAGCGCGACCAGGCCATGTACGAAGCGGAACGGGCCAATCAGGTGAAGACGCGCTTTTTGGCCAGCGTGACCCACGAGCTGCGAACACCGCTGAACCTCGTCATCAACAACATGGACTTTATGCGAATTGGTGTGTTTGGTGAAGTCACAGATGAGCAAGCGGCCCGCCTCGACCAGACCATCCGCAGCGCCCAACATCTGCTGTACCTCATTAATGACCTGCTTGATGTAAGCAAAATCGAAGCGGGTGAGCTTGAGCTTTACATCCAGGAGAATGACCTTTACATCCTGCTTGAAGATGTTATTGCCAATACCGAGGTTGTGCTTGAGCAGCACAGCAAGCAGGGTAAAGTGCAGTTCATTACCGCCATTGATGAGGACATACCGCCATTCCCAATGGATGCACGGCGTGTTCGGCAGGTACTTGTGAACTTGTTAAGCAACGCGGTGAAGTTTACAGACGAAGGCACGGTTAGCCTGCGCGTTATCAACCGGCGTCACTACATCCGCGTGGAAGTTGAAGACACGGGCATGGGTATTGAGGAAAATGAATTCGGTAAGCTGTTCGAGGCGTTTGAACGCACCCGCAGCGTCAAGGAAAAAGCAATTGAAGGCACTGGCCTCGGCCTGCCCATTTCCAAATTTCTGGTTGAAGCTCATGGGGGCGAAATCAGTGTTAGGTCTGACGTTGGGGCAGGTTCAACCTTCTCATTCACGCTCCCTACCCGCCAGCGCAAAGACGCCGCCGAAACCCAGCAAATGTCCACCCTGCTCAACCGCACTCACAACGATGATGCATGACGGATGCTCACCCGGTTGCAATAACCCACCCTATGAACATAAGGAGAGATGTACAATTGGATAACATTCCAGAAAACCCCCAACGCGCCAAGAACAACCCCAATGAAACCAAACCTGCCGAGAAAAATGATAAAAACCAAACCCGCGAACAACCCGGTAAAAGCGGGGGCCGTGGCGACACCAAACACGACGACAAGCAAACATCAGGCAAATCGTAGCCTGTGTAGCCCCGCAAGATTAGATGAGAACGACCACAGGGAGAGAACCAAGCGATGAGTGAGCCAAACCAGTTTTCATCGGAGGCGCAGTCAAATAACGACGACGCTGAGAACATATCGCAAGCACCGGATGCTGCGGCTAAGGGTGACACACTGCCCGAAACACAGGCGCTGGACACGGGCACCGCAAAGCCTGAGCCGTCTGCGACCCCGCCGCGTAAAACGATGAACCCTTCCGACGTTGACCTTTCTAAAATCAGCGCGCTGGTGGTTGAAGACGACGCGGGCGGGATGGCAATTATTGGGGTGATGATGCGCTTTTTGAACATCAAGGCGTATATCAACACCACGGGCGAAGGCGTTGTGCAGATGGCCCGCGCTATGCACCCCCGCCCCGACATTGTGTTCTGCGACATCAACCTGCCGCGAACCAACGGTTACGAGGTGTTGAAGGAACTTCGCAGCGACCCGGACTTAGAAGCTACACTTATCATCGCCGTTACAGCCCAGGACGCCGACACGGAAATTCCAAAAGCGCGTGAAGCGGGCTTCGACGGCTATATTGGTAAGCCGCTTAACCGAATGCGTTTCCCCAAGCAACTGCGGCGCATTCTGGCAGGTGAGGACGTTTGGGAAACGTACTGATCTGCTGTAAAGGGGAGCTGCGTCCACTCAGGTAGCCCCCCTGTACAACCTCATCCCCCCCTACACTGGCCCGCCGAGGAACTGCCCGTTAACTGGCCTAACGTGGCCCTACCGTACAGGCGTGTAAGGTGCCCACACGGACAGGACACAGATTGCCCGCCCCGCGCTGTTACTTTGCAGTCTATTTAATGAAAGATTAAACTTCTTTGAAGCTTCAAGTAACAAATTACATAATTTTTGTGGTTATCGTAGTCTAGTTCAGTGTCGCACGGCGCGGCTAACTTCATAATGTGTAAACCTGGGAAAACCATCATGACGGACCACCACCACCTCACCACACTAACGCACACCAACAGTGAGGCTGTCAAGACGTTGGCCGAACAGTTGATTCCACACCTGGAGCCGATACATGTGCAGCGCAATCGAACGGGATTGGTTATGCTACCTGCACAGGACAGTGTGCGCGGGACGGTGTTTCACCTGGGAGAAGTGCTGGTGAGTGAGGCGCTGGTCACGGTGGCAGGGGCGCATGAGGGCTATGGCGCTTGCCTGGGCCGTGACCCGGAACGGGCGGTTGCGCTCGCCCTGATTGATGCGGCACTGCGGGCAAGCATCCAAACGCAGGCCATCGAGGCTTTCGTCGCCCAGCAAGCCGCCGCGCTGACGGCTGCCGACGATGAGATGCTGCGGGAAGTGGAAGCAACCCGTGTGGAGATGGAGACATTTTAATGGATGACTACCCGCGCTACAGCCAGGCAGAGCGGCTCGCCCGTGACACGTTTCGTGCTTTGATGAGTGCCCTATCGTTCCCTGGGCGGGTATTTCACCTGCCGCTGGGTGATGTGTCAACGATCACCAGTTTCGCCACCATCGGGGAAACACTGCTCGACCTCGAAACGACGTACTACACGCCCGATGACGACATGGACACCTACCTGGGTCGTACCGGGGCGCGGGCAGCGCCAGCGAACCAGGCCGCCTATCACTTCTATCCGCTGGTAGACAGCATGACAATGAGCAGCATCACGGCGGCAGCTATGGGCACAATGCTCTACCCCGATCAATCAGCAACCTTTTTTGTGGGCTGTAAGCTGCGTGCCCGTGTGACGCTGCAACTCACTGGCCCCGGCATTCCAATGTCTGACCAGTTGCAGGTGAATCAACTTCCCCGCGATTTCTGGACCGTTCGCAAACAGGCGATTGATCACTACCCGCTGGGCTGGGATGTTATCCTGGTGGACGGGCGGGACATTGTGGGCTTACCACGTACCACACAGATTGAAGTTCAGGAGGCGTCGTAAGGCACTTATGGCATATGTAGCCACAAAAGGCGGCGAGGCCGCCATCCAGCAGGCAGAACGGCTCTATCACCAGATGAAGGGCCGCGTCACCCAGGGCGCGGTGCAGACCGTCCTTGAGACGATGCCTTACCTTGTGGATCGGGTGATGGGTGAGGGGTCACTGTATGCGCCGGAGTTGGCGGCGTTGGCGCTGGTGCAGTCCGGGGGGGATTTGTATGAAGCGGTGCTGCTGCTGCGGGCTTATCGCTCCACACAGCCGCGTTTGGCCTACGCGGCCCCCGTTACGCCAGCAAGAACACTGACGGTGCGCCGCATCTCGGCTGCGTTCAAGGACATCCCCGGCGGGCAGGTGTTGGGGCCAACGCTGGACTACAGCCACCGTGTGCTGCGCCTGGGTGTGCTGGACGGTGCCGACGACCCGATAGACCCTGTAGACCCCGCTGCCGTCCCTGCGCCGAAGCACTATCCAGCAGTGGCCGATTGGCTGCGCCAGAACGGTATGCTGGCCGATGATGAGCCACACACCAACCCGGACAATCCTGCTGATATTCCCGACATCACGCGGGATTCTGTGTCGATGCCCGCGCCTCGCGCTCATCGTTTGCAAGCGCTGGCCCGGTCAGAGACGGGCGGGACGCTGACGCTGGGCTATGCGGGGATGCGCGGCTACGGCTTTACGCACCCCACAGTGAACGACCTGCGCCTGGGCTATGCCGAAGTCGAGATACAGCACCCCATCACCGGGGAGCCGTTCAGTGTGGGCCGCGTGCGAACGAGCCAGGCAGAGGTCGTTACCCGCAGCAGTGACGGCTACGAAATCGGCTTTGCGGCCACACTGGGCTGGAACGAGGTCAAGTTGATTGCAGGCGCTACCCTGGACATGGAAATGAACCAGCCTGAACCGCACCCGGCCCACAGTGAGGACTTTGTGCTGCACCATACCGAGACGGTAGAGGCTTCTGGCTTCTGCATCCACTTTAAGCTGCCCCACTACGTTACATTTTCCAGTGATATGGACGCACTGCGTAAGGTCATGCAGGCGCAGTACCCCGGCATGAAAACCGACACTCAAAACGCTCAGCCCGAAGCAAAAGAGGATGTCACCCCATGACCACTCTCAAAGACTTAGCGCAATCTGATTCCAGCTACAGTTATGCCTTTCTTGACCCGTTCGCCAAGCGTGAACTGCGCCGCCAGATGCTCAAAGCGGTTGCGATTCCCGGCTATCAGGTGCCGTATGCCAGCCGTGAACTCCCGATTGCACGCGGTTGGGGCACTGGCGGTTTGCAGGCCACGTTGAGCCTCGTCAGTCCAAATGACACGGTGAAGGTTATCGACCAGGGTGCCGATGACAGCGTGAACGCAGCCAACCTGCGCCGATTCATCACCCGGATGAGCGGCGCTAAAACGACAACGGACGTAACCCAAGCCACGATTGTTCAAAGCCGCCACCGCATCCCGGAAGAGCGCCTGCGCGAAGATCAGGTGTTGGTGCTGCAAGTGCCCGACCCCGAACCGCTGCGCCGTGTGCAAAGCGACATCGGTAAGGCACGCGAACTGCACGCCGATAGTGACTACGGCCAGATGTGGCTGACGCTGTATGAACAGTTGGTGCGCTTTGGCGGCTATGTGGAGGGGGCCAGCTACCCCGTTGTGGTGCATCGGCGCTATGTGATGGCCCCCAGCCCCATTCCACGTTGGGATACCCCCAAACTGCATCAGGCAGCCCACCTGACCATACTCGCAGCCGGGCGTGAAAAGCGCCTGTATGCGGTGCCACCGTACACCAACGTTTACCCGCTGGAATTCACCGATGTGCCCTTCCGCGTGGAAGATCAGGCTGGGCGGATTTGCATCCGCACTGGGGGGCAGCACAAATACATGACCGAACTGCCCCAGGCGGACGGCTCGTCGCAGTACGAAATCTCTGACACGGGCTATGCCGATAAACTTATGGAAGATACCCAGCCGGATGATACCTACTACGACGACAAGGGGACGTTCTATCATGACGACTACCTGCGCCCCTGACGTTGTGCCGCTGGCCCCGCCTCGTTTTGTTGAAGCAGCACCCCTGTTGACGGTAACCCAGTTGGTAAAGCGCTATGGCCAGGTGCAAGCAGTGCAAGACGTTAGCCTGGATGCCTACCCTGGTGAGGTACTGGGTGTTGTGGGCGAATCGGGGTCGGGTAAATCGACCGTGCTGCGCCTGCTCAACCTGGAAGAAGACGCAGACGGTGGTGCGTATTCGCTCAACATCCCCGACCTGGCGGGCAAAAACCTGTTCGGTTTGGATCGCTACGCTCGCCGGGCCGTCCAGACGCGGCACATCGGCATTGTGTACCAGAACCCGCACCTGGGCCTGCGGATGCGCTATACCAGCAGCGGCAACGTTGCGGAGCGGCTGCTCATCACCGGGGAGCGCACCTACAAAACGCTGCGTGACGCGGCTGAGCAATCGCTGGCTGTGTCGGAGTTCCCGTTAGCGCGTATGGATGACATGCCCGCGCACCTTTCCGGCGGGATGCAGCAGCGCGTGCAGCTTGCCAAAGCGATTGCGCTGCGCCCGGCGCTGCTGCTGCTGGACGAGCCGACGACGGGCCTGGATGTGAGTGTGCAGGCGCTCGTGCTGGATACCCTCAAGCGGATGCAGCGTGAAACCGCCGTGACGATGGTCATTGTCTCGCACGACCTGGGCGTCATCCGCACATTGGCGGACCGGGTGGTGGTGATGCGTCATGGGGGCGTTGTTGAGGTTGGGCTAACCGACCAGATTCTAGAAGACCCGCAGGCCCCCTATACACAGCAACTTGTCCATGCGAAGCTGTAACGAACAGGCAGGCGAAGCATGATCTTAACCGTTGAGAACTACACCAAGCGCTTCCACATTCATCACCTGGGGCGTCATATCACTGCGTTTGCCAACCTGGATTTCACGCTGTACGCCGGGCAGTTTTTGCTCGTGAGCGGGCCAAACGGCGTTGGCAAATCAACCCTGCTGCGCTGCCTGTTCCGCAGCTACCGCCCCACCGCCGGACGCGCCATATACCAATCGCTGCGGGGTGAGATTGACCTTGCCAGCGCCGCCGACGTGGACATCAGCCTGCTGCGGCGTGAGGAAATCGGCTTTGTGACGCAGTTCTTGCGCCCGCGCCCGCGTGTGACCGCGCTCGAACTGGTTGCAGAGCCGCTGGTGCAGGCGGGTGCTGCGTCATCAGATGAAGCGGAGGCCAAAGCCGAAAGGCTGCTGCAAGTGTTTGGCCTCAAGCCTGCGCTGTGGCACGCTTATCCCACGATGTTCAGTGGTGGTGAGCAGCAAAAAGTCAATCTGGCGCGGGCGCTCATTTGGCCCCGGCGTTTGCTGCTGCTGGACGAACCAACTGCCTCGCTGGATGCCGAAGCACGGGTGTCCCTCGCTGTACAACTAGCCGACCTCAAGACGCAGGGGGTAGCCATGATTGGCGTCCTGCATCACCCCGAAGATGTCGAATCCTTGATTGATGATACGATTACCTTACGTGCGCTAATGGGCGACACGCATCCCGAATCCCCCGAACAAACGGAGAACAACTATGTGGCTGAGTGAGTTGAAAATCGTCCTGCCAGATCGTGTCATTGAGCGGGGGGCGCTGCGGTTGCGCGGTGGCAAAATCACCGCCATCCTGGAGGGTGAGGCCCCGGCAGAATCGCTGTATGCGGGTGGCCTGACGGCTATCCCCGGCATTGTTGACCTGCACGGCGATATGTTGGAACGCGACATTGAGCCACGCCCCAATGCTTTTTTCCCCTATGGATTGGGCATCTATGAACTGGACAAGCGGCTGGTGGCAACGGGCATTACAACGGCCTACGCTGCGATTTCCTTTGCTTTCAAAAAGACCGAACTGCGCCGCCGTGAAAACGCCGTCGCCATCATCGAGGAAATCAACGCGCAGGTGGGCTGCCTGCTCAGTGATTTGCGCGTCCACGCCCGCTTTGAGATCAACAACCCGGAGATGATTAAGGTGTTGACTGCTCTGCTGCGCGAGAACAAGCTGCATCTCGTGTCGCTGATGGATCATACGCCGGGGCAGGGTCAGTACGGTGATATTGACCGTTATGTGAGCTTTATGCACCGCTGGATGGGTGTCGATGAGGACGCTGTGGGGGCGCAGGTGGTCGAACGGCTGAAGACCACCATCGCTGAGGAAGAAGCGGTGCCGCGCAACTGGGAACTGGCCCGCGAGATGGTCGATTTGGCCCTGCAAAGCGGCGTGCCTGTTGCTTCTCATGATGACGACACCGCCGAAAAGGTTAACCGGATGGCTGAGCTTGGTGTGAGCATCAGCGAGTTCCCTGTGACGATGGAAGCGGCTGAAACCGCTCGCACACACGGGATGCATGTGCTGATGGGTGCCCCCAACGCTTACCGTGACCAGTCCACGAGCAACAACCTGCGGGCGATGGATGGCATCAGAAGCGGTATGGTAGATAGCCTGGCAACCGATTACTTCCCGGCGGCCCCGCTGCAAGCGGCGTTTCGCATCGCGCAGGATGGCGTGCTACCGCTGCATGAGGCGATTAATCTGATCACACGCAACCCGGCAAACGCGGTTGGTTTAAAGGATCGCGGACGGGTTGAGGTGGGCGCTGCTGCGGATGTTGTGCTGGTGGCCGAGGACAACGACTACCCCCGCGTTCATGCGACCTTCCGCAATGGGGAGCCGGTTTACTGGGATGTGTTTATGGCCCGGCTGACGGACAGCCCGCTGCTGCACTTGATGGAGCAGGATGCCTGATGGCCAAGTTTGCAATCTACACCATTCCACCTGCTGACCACGACCTCTACCGGGTTGGCAGTGAAATCCTGGGGTATGACATTCGTGCGGGCCAGAACTTACCCGACGTTACCGAGACGCGGTCACGGTTGGGGGATTTTGACCCGGTTTGGGTGAGCCGTGCCGTGCAGTACGGCTTCCATTTGACGACTGCGGGCACTTATGAATACGACCCGGCTGCGCTGAATATGGACACGGTGATTGAAGCCTGTGATATGCTGCTGAGCTGCATAAACCCGTTGAACCCGATGCGGCTGACGCAGCACCCAACCGAGTTCATCTGGCAGGGGGGCTTTACCGGGCTGCGCTACGATGCTAACTCGGCTTTCCAGACGTTACACACGATCCTATGCACATATCTGCCGCGCTTTGGGGTGAATTCGCGCTCGTTGCGCCGCTTGCGTGATGACACCAGCGTTTTAGGGGACGCGCACCACATGGCCCAGCGTACACACCACTTTTTTACGCCATACATCTTTGATGACTTTACGCCGCACTTCACGCTGCTAAACCCCTACACGGGGGGCCACCCCGACGCTGTTCGTGAGGTGCTGCTGAATATGGTAGGGCATGTGCGTGAGGTCGAAGTCGAGTCGGTGTGTTTAGTGCGCCTGCAAGACGGCGCTGAGCGCTACGAGATCGTCCACGAGTTTCACCGCCGGGACTATCCCCTGCCGTTAGAGTAGTTGGCGTGGGCCTCACCGTCGTCCTGCCGCACATTGGTGTGATGGCCGTTGGCGCGATACATGTCACGCATGGTATGGGTCACCTTGATGCGTGTTTCGGTCGCGGCGGTGTAGTCTAGTTTGGGGATTGCCACGGCAAAGGTGGTGCCGTGCCCAACCTGGCTGTCTACACGGATGCAGCCCCCGTGTGCTTCTGCAATCCACTGGCAAATTGACAGCCCCAACCCGGTGCCCGCATCCGTTTCAGTGTTGGCGCGGGAGCTTTCTGCCTGATAGAAACGGTCGAACACGAGTGGTAGGTCACTTTCTGCAATGCCAATGCCTGTATCTGCCACACGGATGACGGCATGTTCGCCTTCGTCCGTCAGGCTCAGCTTGATCTCACCGCCCGGTGGGGTAAATTTGATAGCATTACCGACCAAATTAAGCAGTAGTTGCATAATTCGGTCGGAGTTGCCGTTCACGCGCACTGGCTCAAAGCGCCCCAAACGCACATCCAGTTGGGCGTCACGCGCACGCACCAGCGAGGTTGACTCGCGGTGAGCGTTCATGACCACACTATCCAAATCAAGGGGTTCGAGGTCAAGCTGCATACCGCCGTAGTCGGCGCGGGCGAGCATCAGCAAGTCATTGACCAGCCGTGACAGGCGGTCTACTTCGCTGATGGTTGCTGTCATGGCGGCTTCATCCGGGCCATAGCGCTCAATGAGTTCCAGGTTGCCCCGGATGGCGGTTAGTGGGGTGCGTAACTCATGAGAAACATCCGCCACAAAACGGCGCTGCACACCAAACAGATGCTCCAGACGGTCCATCATCTTGTTGAAAACAGATGTCAGGCGGCCCATTTCGTCCATTGGCCCCAGCAGCGGCAAGCGTGTGGAAAGGTCGTCCGTTTGAGTAATACGAGCGGCGGCGTGGGTGATGTCGTCAATAGGTTCAAGCGCCCGGTTGGCAATCAGCAGGCCCACCACAACCGACCCAATCACCGCCAACCCCATGCAAACCGTCATAATCGTCAACAGTTGATCCATAGCCTGATTGACGGTTTCCAGCGAGATAGCAAATTGCAGTACAACCATCCCGTTTGGTACAGGCACCGGGCGTGTAAGAACGCGCAGTTCGGCATCACCGAACTGAACATTGTGGAAGCCGGGGGCTTCGGTATGCAGCATCTCCGGGTCCATTGGAATCATCAGATCATCAATGTTGGGGTACGCCTCGGCGGCAGGCTGCACTTCTTCACCGCTCAAGTCCCAGGCTTGCACATACACCCCAGATGCACGGAATGTATCTAGGGGGGGCAGTTGCACACTGACATTGGAAGGGCTGCTAAACTCACCGATCATGAAAGCCCGGCTTTCTTCAACGACATAGTTCGCCGTCTCAGTCAGCGTGCGGTCCATCGTGGCAATAAGCGTCCAGCGGATGAACGAGAAGGTGGCCACCCCGAACATGATGATGATGAAAGCCACCAGCCCGGAATACCATAGGATAAGTTTTGTGCGTATCGTCATGACAGTGAGTCTAACATGTTACAGAAAGGTGGAATGCTGTTGTTGTGGAAGATGCAGGTACGCATCACTCTTCTTCGCGCAAAACGTAGCCCACACCGCGCACAGTATGAATCAGGCGAGTTTCGCTGTCGGCTTCAGTTTTTTGGCGCAAATAACGAACGTATACTTCAATGATGTTACTTTCGCCGCCAAAGTCATAGCCCCAAACCCGGTCAAAGATGACATCACGAGTGAGAACCTGACGCGGATTCCGCATGAACAGTTCCAACAACTCGTATTCTTTGGCGGTCAGGTCAATGGCACGTTCGCCTCGGTAGGCGCGATGGGTGCCAGTGTCTAGCTTCAGGTCGCTGAAGTTGAGCACTTCCGGGTGTGAGTTCGGGCGGATGCGCCGCAGAAGTGACCGAATGCGAGCCATTAACTCGTCAACTGAAAATGGTTTTACCAGGTAGTCATCTGCGCCAGCGTCCAGGCCGGTCACACGGTCTTTGATGTCGTCTTTGGCGGTGAGCATGAGAATGGGCACATCGCCCGCAGTGCGAAGCCGCTTGCACACTTCCAGGCCGTCCAACCCCGGCAGCATCCAGTCCAGGATAACAAGATCGGGTGGGTTATCACGAGCGATGCTGAGGCCCGTTTTGCCGTCACGGGCCACGTTGACCCGATAGCCTTCGTAGATCAGGCCGCGTTCAATAAACTGCGCGATGCGTGCTTCATCTTCGATGACGAGTATGCGTTCGCCGGGCATAGTGTAATCCTTCGGTGTATAGCTTAGGTTTATGTTATATGGATTGTCTGAGTGCTGTAGCGCGGACACATGAGAGGGAGCTTAATCGCACGCCACTTAAACATATCTAGTGTAGGGACAGACTATACTTAAAGCAAGATTATGACGACCTTTCACGCTGTTAGCTCATTTCAACGTGAGCAGACCATGAGTGCACCCGCACGTTAGGACTTATTGAGGGACGATAAACACCCGCATTTGGCCCGCCGTTATGTCGTCTGCAACTATGTCGAAGCGAATAGGCGCGGGGGCATCGGTGTTCGTGTGCTGCAACTGATACACATGGAACGGGTTGTAATCTGGGCGCTCAGCGGGGGGACGGCCATTAATCAGCAGCAGCGGTTCGGCGCTAATGGGTGCATCAAGCGGGAGGCCAAACTCATCACTGTGGATATAGAACAGGTCGCGGCGGCGCTCATTGGTCTGCAACAGGTTGCCCTCTATCACGAGCGTGATTGCGTCGCTGTATTCCGCCTGTGTTTCGGCTGGCTGCCCCGGCTGGATGATTATCATTTCTGCCGTGTTGGGAGGTGGCAACTGCGGCACGCTTGACCTGAGAAATTCCGGGGTGGCCCCGGTTTGCCACCACACAATCGCTACAACAGCGACGGGAGCTAGCGCAACAATTATGGCAACAATCACAATGTTGGCAAGCATCGCCCGTGAGCGGCGGCGTTGGGGTGCTGCTGGCATGGTGGTTATGCCTGATGAGGGGTAATTTCAATCCAGACGGGGGCACCTTTGCGGAAGGCGAACGTAATGGAAATGAGCTGCTTGAGCAGGCCGTATTTCTTATTGAGGGTGGCATCAGCCTTTTTTGCGTCAGGGGTGCCCTTCTCGTGGAGCGTGGCTGTACCGGCGACACGTTCTTCACTGAGCGGGTTGCCGCGTGCATCGCTAGGGCTGACGAACACATCACCGTTGCGGCGGATGTGCTTAACCTTGCCCGATTCGCTGAGGGTGAAAATGTAAAGAAGGTCTCCGTCGGCAGCGAACCACACCGGGCGGCTAACTTCTGTACCGTCTTTGCGGTAGGTGGTCAGGTTCATGTACTGGTGGCCTTCCAGCAGGGCGAAGTGGACGAGTTTTTCTTGAGTGACGGTCATGATTTCATATCCTTTAGCTACGACGTTGGGTCACTTTGACAGCATAGCACAGGTACAGTGCGAGTTAGCTACTCGCTTAGGATTTCCTCAATATCCGGGCCAA